>JAUHYN010000751.1 GCA_030426505.1 bacterium
CGACTCTTCGACGCGACCCAGGGGTAAGCGCCGAGTTGGTGTTTCGTGGTCGCGACCTCGACGGGACCGTCGAGGCTCGGCGCGGGACCGTCCATGCCTTCGACGGCTCCGCAGCCGATCGCGCCGGCCAGCGTCACGGCGGCGGCGAGTCTGGTGAGGGTGTTCATTTCGTGCTCCGTCCTTCCTGCGGGGCCTTTACCTCCGCATCGTGTGTACCGCTACCCCTCATCGCAGGAGTCGTGCCACGCCGGCGCGAGCCCGATCGGGTCGCGTGACACACGACGGGCGGACCGGGGCCCGTGTCGTGTCACGACGGTTCGAATCGAGATCCGAAGATGCGACGAATACGCCGTCAGACGGCGAGGAGCGCGGCGGCGATCGCGTCGCGCTGGCGGTCGATGGTGCCGTCGATCGCGGTGAGCGTCTTCGCGTCGCGGAGGTACCGTTCGACGGGGAACTCGCGGACGAAGCCGTTCCCGCCGTAGATCTGGATGGCCTTCATCGCCCCCCGGGACGCCGCCTCGGTCGCGAACAACCGGGCCTTGGCGGCCGCAGCGGATGCGTCCTCGCCGCGGAACAGGGCGTCGGCGGCGGCGTGGACGAGGAGCCGCGCGGCGTCCAGCTCGACCGCCGTATCGGCGAGCATCCACTGGATCGCCTGGAAGTCGGCGATCGGCTTCTTGAACTGCTTGCGCTCCAGGGCGTACTCCGTGGCCTGCTCCAGCGCCCCGCGGCCGATCCCCACGGCGACGGCCGCGAGGTGGACGTCGACCGCGGCGCCCGGTTCGGCCCCGATCGCGGTGGCCTCGACGCCCGCGTCGACCGCGACGCGCGCCGGCCGCGCACCGCGGAGGCCGAGCGGGTTGTCGATGCGCGTGACTTGCACGTGCTCCTCGCCGAGCAGGGCCGCGGCCTCGCCGACGCCGACGAACAGATCCGCGTCGCCGACGAGGACGAAGTCGCGCGCGTACGCGGCGCCCGCCGCGAAGCCCGGCAGCACCGCGCCGAGCGCTTCGCCGCCGAGCAGTCGATCCTGCCACTGCGCCATCGCCGTCGCGCCCGCGGCGCGCACGTGCGGGAGGACGACGCCGTTGTGCAGCGCGACCACGGCGCCGACGGAGGCGTCTTGCCGCGACAGCTCTTCGACCACGAGACACCCGGTGACCAGGTCGAGCTCCGCGCCCCCGTCGTCGCCGGGGACGTACATGCCCATGAGGCCCAACGCCGCGAGTTCGGCGAAGACCTCACGCGGGACGGCGGCGTCGAGGTCGTGTTGGTACGCCTGGGGCGCGAGGCGCTCGGTCGCGAAGCGGCGCACCGAATCGAGGATCATGCGCTGGTCTTCGGTCAGATCGAGATCCATCACGTGTGGCGGTAGCAACGCAGCGGGGTCGCTGGCAAGTCAGCCCTCTTCGACCGTGAGGCGGCCACGCGTCGCGTCGTTGGCGGCGGCGAAGAACGCGTCCGCGCGGGGGCGCGGGAGCCGGATGCGGTGGCGGACCTTCGCGTCGAAGATCTCCTCGTCCACGACGACCTCGAACGCCTCGTAGTGCCGCTCGAGCCCCGCCTTCGCGGCGTAGTCGAACGTGAGCACCCAGTGCGTCCAGTCGACGCGCTCGGCGCGCGCCGCGAGGTCGAGCGCCGCTTGGACACCGGCGCCGTACGCGCGCACCAACCCGCCGCGCCCGAGCTTCGTCCCGCCGTAGTAGCGCGTGACCACCGCGACCACGTCGCCGACGTCGGCGTGCAGCAACACGTTGAGCATCGGCCGGCCGGCGGTGTTGTGCGGCTCGCCGTCGTCGCTCATGCCGACGTGCGAAGTACTCCCGGGCGGACCCACGACGTACGCCCAGCAGTTGTGCGTCGCGTCGGCGAACTCGGCGGACACCGCGTCGATGAACGCGCGCGCGTCTTCGACCGTCGCCGCGTTCGCGACCGAACCGATGAAGCGGCTCCTGTCGATCTCGATCTCGGCGCGCACGGGCGCCGCGACGATCGGATACGCCCCTGCGTCGGGGGACGTCACTGCACCGTCATCACGCCGAGGTTCGTGGGCGAGAAGTCGAGGCCGCCGTTCGAGCCCGCGCCGTCGAGGTCGCCGTAAGTGAAGGACGCGCCGCCGTCGAGCGAGAAGCGTGACGTGTACAGGTAGCTGCCGGCGGTGCCGACGGTGAACGCGCCCTGGTACTCGTCGTCGTTGCCGGAGTTCACGTTGAACGTCGCGGTCTGCCAGACCCACGCGCCCGACGTGCGCGGGTCGGTGCCGGCCGGTCCGTAGCCGAGCTCGGCGATGATGCCTGCGCCGGGGCCGGCCGCTTCGGTCACGCCCTGCTCGTAGATGCGCGCGTAGACGGTGTCGCTCGTGGCGCCCGCCGCGAAGGTGAGCGTGGGCGGGAACTGCAGGTTGCAGAAGTCGCACTCCTCGGGCGCGTCGGTCTCGTTCGCGACCGCGGGGAGGCCACCGTCGGGCGGAGTCCCGCCGTCGCGCGGTGGCCCCGCGTCGCGCGGTGGGCCGGCGTCGCGCATCGGCCCCGCGTCGCGCGGGGGCCCGGCGTCTCGTGCCGGTCCGCCGTCCCGCGGATCGCCGCCGTCGCGGACGCCGCCCGCGTCGCGCACGCCCGCGTCGCGATCGTCGCCGCCGTCCAAGACGCCCGAGTCGGCGGGGCCGCCGTCCCACGGGCTGACGGCGCCGTCGCGCGGCGGGCCGCCGTCGTAGGCGGGGCGCGCGTCGAGCGGGACGAAGCTCGAGCCGTCGTCGCCGTCGTCGCCGCCGGAGCAGTGGACGAGGGCCATGGCGAAGCAGAGGACGAGGAGGCGACGCACCGGCGCGAGAGGCTACTCGGGCCGCGGCGCGTTGGCCAAGTCCCGTGACGCGGCGGCGGTCACAGGTGGAATCCTGCCCCGGCGGGTCGTGTTAGGTTCCGCGTATGAGGCTCCTCCTCGCTGCCCTGGGCGCCGCTTCGCTCGCGACCTCCGTCGCCTCTGCGTCCGAAGCGCCCCTCGCGTTCACGGAGATCGGCGCCGAGACTTACACCGAGCAAGTCGGCGTGATCGCGGACCTCGACGACGGGACGTACGTGACGGTGCAGTTCGGCGTCTCGAACGTCGGCCCGGGTGACGGCAAGGGCGCTTGCCGATTCGTCGTGATCGACAAGAACGGCAAAATCACGAAGGGCGAGCGCCTCGTCGAACGCAGCGAGTGGCGGTACGACGCCTCGAAGAAGACACTCCAGATCGGGGACTGCGTCGCCTCCAGCGACGGCGCGTTGTCGATGCGCGTCCCGCTCCCCGAGGGCACGGTCGACCTCCGCCTCACCAAGACCCCCCAGCGCAAGCGCGCCCTCGAGGCGAAGGTCGGCGACGACTTCTACGAGCTCGACACGCTCGTGATGTGGTCGGACGCGACGGTGACGCTGGAGCTGGGCCGGAAGAAGACGACCCTGAAGGGCCGAGGCTACGCGGATCACTCGCGCAGCAAGATCCTCCCCAGCACCCTCGCGAAACAGTGGCTGAGGTTCCGCGGCGTGCGCGGCGAGGATCCGCGCGTCCTGCTCGTGCGCTTCCCGAAGTCCGGACCGCCGGTCGGCTGGCACGAGGGCGGCGACGGGACCTCGCAGGTCACGCGCGCCCAGATGATGAACAAGGGCGACCGCTGGCGCGCGATGGTGAAGGGCGACAAAGGCGAATGGCGCGTGACGACCACCAAGCTCCTGTCGCGTTTCGCGCCCATCGAGGAGCGAGGCGCCGTGTTGGGCGGAATCATCGGCGGGATCGTCGGAAACCCGGTGACCTACACCTTCCGCGGGGTCCTCGAAGAGCGCGGCTCGAAGAAGCGCATCCCCGGAATCATCGAAATCACCGTGACCGACGAGTGACGACCCGCGCTTTGCAGACTCCGCGCACTGTGGTTCGCTTCGCCACATCATGACGGGCGGGGGCACGACGCCGGGCGCCGACATCGGCCCCATCGCGCAGCGTTTCGAGGCCGTCACCAGCTGGATTGCGCCGCGCTGCCACCGGCACCCCATACTCACACTGGTCATCGCCGCCGTCCTGGTCGGAGTCGCCGGGCTTTCGGCCAAGCGCCTCCGCCTCGACACCGACCTCGTCGCGCTGCTCCCCGAGACTTTCCCGTCGGTCAAGAGCCTCGAAGTCCTCCGCAAGCGCTTCGGTGTGGTGGGCAACGTGGTCGTGGTCGCGCACGGCAAGGACCCGCGCCAGCTCGAGAAGTACGCGGACGATCTCACGGTCGAGCTCGAGAAGCTCGAGACCGTCGACTTCGTGAACCACCGGCGCGCCGACCCGTTCTTCAAGGAGCGCGCGCTGTACTTCCTCGAGGTCGAGGACATCGAGGAGATCCAGGACCGCATCGACGAGACGATCCGCTGGTACAAGAAGGAAGCGAACCCGCTCCTCGTCGACCTCGCAGACGAAGGCAAACCTTCTCTCGACTTCTCACACCTCGAAGAGAAGCGCAGTCCACTGAAACGAACGCTCGGCGGGAGCCGCTCCGGGAGCGGCACGCACTACGTCTCGGAGGACGGCACCCTCCTCGCGATCTTCGTCCGCCCGAAGAAGCGCGCGTCGGACTTCGCGTTCACCAAGAAGGTGATGGCGGAGGTGGAGGCCACCGTCGACGCCTTCGACGCCGCGAAGTACGGCGTCACGAAGGTCGAGCTCGGCGGGCGCT
>JAUHYN010000005.1 GCA_030426505.1 bacterium
GGGCGCGGGCGAGCTCGGCGAGACGATGGAGATCGGCGACGGGCGCATCCGCGAGGACATCGCGTTCTTCCCGACCGCGATGGACATCAGCGCGGACGGCTCGATGCTGTTCCTCAGCGGGACGCGCTTGCAGAACCAGGTCCGTTCGAACTTCATGCGCAGCTACTGGATCGACCCGGTCGACGCCACGCTCACCGAGGTGCCGCTCGCCGACCCGTCCGGGCCCGAGTACATCGAGCGCGTCGTGGCCCACCCGTCGGGCGACTACGTCTACGCGTTGGATCCCGCGAGCACGCTGTACCTGTTCACCGTGAACCGGCAGACCGGGACGATCTCCTGGGTCGACATCGATGGCGACCCCGCGAACAACGTCGGCGGCATCAAGACCGGCTTCACGATGAACGCGCGCGACGTCGCGATCGGCCCGAACGGAACCTACCTGTTCGGGGTCAGCGCCTCCGGCTCTTCGACGTGGGACCTGGACGCGTCGGGCTTCGTCGACCTCGGCTCGGAGCGGATGCTCCCGGTCGGCGGCGACTACGTGACGATCTACTCCGAGATCCCGTAGCGCGCGCCGCGCACGATACGAATCGGTCCCGCGGCGCGTGACGGATCCACCTGCCGTCCGCGCTGCGTGATCGCGACCGCCTCGCGCGCGACCAACCGCCGCGCCGCCTCCCGCGCCCGCTCCATCAACGGCCGCCAGTCCTCGGGCGCTACCGCACGCGCCGCTTCGCTCGGACAGATGCTACTCGCCGCCGCGCGCGCGCCGAGCAAGCGCAGGATCGCGTCTTCCAGCGCGCGGTCCGTGTCGTCGACGCGCCGCGCGCGACAGCGGTCGCTGCAGTAGCGGACCCGTGCCCAGTCGCGCGCCCACTTCTTGCGCCACGTGATCGTGCGCCCGCAGACCGCGCAGAGCTTCGGCGCCGGCGTCGTCACGCGCGCGCCTCGACGATGCGTCGCGCGGCCTCGAGGCCCGAGAGGTACGCGCCCTCCACGCGCGCGCCGGCGAGCCAGTCCCCGGCGATGGCCAACGTCCCGTCGACGACGCACCCCGGGCCGTCTTCCGCGAGCGGCGTCGCGTAGCGCCACCGGTGCGCGCGGGCGTAGCGCGGAGTCACGGGGCGCGCGCCGGTCGCGTCGAAGAACGCTGCGAGGAGCGCGTCGCGGACCTCTTCGGGGTCGCGCTCGAGGTGTTCGGCGGACCACGCGTCGCTCGCGTGGATGACCCAGGTCTCGACGCCGTCGCGGCCGGGCTTGCTCGCGTCGCGCGCCGCCCACCGCAGCGCGGGGTCCTCGATGAAGAGACCGTCGGTGGCGATCGGGAGCGCCGCGTCGAACGCGGCCATCACCGCCCAACACGGCGCCATGCGGGCGGCGTCGCAGACCTCGCGGAGCGCGGGCGCGCTCGCGACGAGCGCGGCGGCCTGCGGCGCGGGCGCGGTGACGAGCACGGCGTCGGCGGTGGCGAGCGGAGTGTCGTCCGCGAGGAGCGCCCAGCGAGCGCCTTCGCGGACGACGGATTCGACGCGGACGCCGCACCGCACATTGCGAACGGGCGCGGCGAGCGCCTCGACGATCGCGTTCATCCCCGGCACGCCGACGAAGCGCTCGGTGTCGTCGTCCTTCGCCCGCACGGTGCCTCCGCCTGCGACGCCGATCCGCGCGTCCCACTTCGCCGCGACGCCCGCGCGGATCCATCGCTCGGTCTCGCTCCGGAACGCTGTGCTGCGCGCGGTGAAGTACTGCGCGCCGTGGTCGAATCGGTACCGCCCGCCGTCGGCTTCGCGGGTACTCGCCCGGCCGCCGACGCGCCGGCCCTTGTCGAAGAGCGTGACGTCGTGGCCCGCCTCGACGAGCGCGCGCGCCGCCGCCGCCCCGGAGATCCCCGCGCCGATGATCGCGATCTGCATCGGGGCGGCTCAACAAACGAAACTCGCGCCTTCATCCGACCGCCGAACACGCTACGGTCGAACCGATGGGGCCGACCGATCCGAGGATGCGCGGGGTGATGCTCACCGCGGTCGCGTCGGCCCTCGGCGCGATCTTCCTCGTGCCGTACGCGGCGTCGGATCGCGCGCAGGCGACCGCGGCGATGCTCACGGCGGCGGCGCTGTTCAACGTGATCGTCGCGCTGTGGCGGCGCGGCGGCGTCCGGCGCCCGGCGCCCGGCACGTGGTCGATCGCCTGCGCCCTCGCCGCGCTCACCATCGGCGGCAACCTCGCCGTCGCGCACTCGCTCCCGCAGATCGGCGCGGGCATGACGAGCGTCGTGATGAAGTCGCAGGCGGTGATCACGCCGCTGCTCGCGTGGCTCACGATCCGCGAGCGCGTGCGCCCGAGCCTCTTCGTCGGGCTCGCGTTCGCGCTCGGCGGCTTCCTCGTCATGCAGTACGCCGACGTCGAGGGGCGCATCGCGTTCCCCGGGTGGGCGCTCGCGGCGTCGGTCGCGTTCGCGGGGATGTTGATCGTGACGCGCCGATTCCTCCCGGGACGGTCGGCGACGGACATCAACGCGATCCGCCTCGTGATCGCGGTGCTCGTGCTGTTCGTGCTCCCCGCGGATCTCGGCGGCGCGCGGTTCGAGGGCGGGAGCGCGCTGTGGATCAACGCGTCGATCGCGGGCGTGCTCGGACCGGGGATCAGTCGGCTCGCGTTGATGTCGGCGGTGCGCTACGTGACGGCGTCACTCGTCGCGCTCGTCGGACTCGTGGGCCCGGTGTTCGCGTTCTTCGTCGCGTACCTGGTGTTCGGGCACGTGCCGACCGCGGTCGAGATCGTCGGCGCGATCCTGATCCTCGCCGGCGTCGCCTGGCCCGTGTGGCGGGAGCGCGCGCGCGATCAGTCGGTGAAGTAGAAGTACGTGCCGTTCGCGATCCCGAAGCGCGCGTGCCAGCCCTCCGGCATCTTGGGATCGGTCCAGTAGTACATCCAGCGCGCGTCGGCCGGCGCGAGGTTCGTGCAACCGTGACTGCGCGTGTTGCCGAACGTGTCGTGCCAGTACGCGCCATGCACCGCGTACGGGCCGCGGTAGTACATCGTCCAAGGCACGTCCTCCACGTGGTAGATGCCGTCGACGGCGTCCGCGCCGCGCATCGTCTTCGTGAGGTAGCGGCGCTGGATCTGGTAGAGGCCATCCGGCGTGTCGCGGCCCGGCTTGCCGGAGGAGATGAGGCTCGCGTAGACCGGCTCGTCCCCCTCGTAGGCGACGAACGCTTGCTGCTCGAGATCGAAGTGGACCCACTTCGCGTGGCTCGGGACGTCGGCGGGGCGCTTCACCTCGCGCGCGATGCGCACGGCGTCGACCGGGACGAGGCGGTTGTTCGGCGTGACCACGTAGCGGTCGCCGTCGACCTCGACCTTGCGCGTGACTTCGAAGCGCGCGTGGTGCTCGGCGGTGCCGCACTGTTCGATCCCGGTCGGCGTCGAGCAGAAGACGGGCTGCGGCTCCGCGTCGTACGTGAACGCGAGCGGGAGCTCCATGTCGTCGAGGGGCTCGCCGACCATGGGCGAACCGTCGCGGAGCTGCAGGGCGTCGGCCTTCACGTACTCACCGCGCACGGTGCGGTACCAGTCACGGCCGAGCGCTTCTTCGCGGCGATCGAGCGAGAGGAAGAAGTCGCCGAACATCGCCTCGGCGACGATCGACGGGCGCCGCGACTTCTTCCAGTCGCGCGCTTCGAGCATCTCGAGCTCTTCGGCGTCTTCCGGGAGGCGCGTGAGGCGGAGCGCGCCCTTGTCGATCACGCGCGCGTAGCGGAACGGCGTGGGGTGATCCACGTCCGGTCGCCGCGTGTCGAACGTCTCCTCGCGGTCGGTCTCCTCGAAGCCGTACGTGTCGCAGACGTACCCGCCGGTCGACAGCGCGTACCAGCGGCCGCGGTTCTTGTTGCAGCGCCGCCACGTGCGCGCGCGCCGCGCGATCGCCATCGCGCCGCGCCAATACCGACCGATCACGCGGCGCCCGTTCTGGACCTTGTCGAAGATCGGCGCGCGGAAGCGATTCGCCACGAACACGTGAGGGTGCGCCTCGGTGCCCTCCACGAAGGTCTGCGCGCCTTGTCCCTCGTAGGTCGGGCTCCAGTCTTCCAAGGCCGGTCCTTCGAGGACGACGTCGATATCGGGGTCGGCGCGCGCTTCACGCGAGCTCATCGAAAAAACGAGAATGAACCCGGCGGCCGCACGAAAGATGCGTCGGTGCGTCAAAGCCAACGCCCACCCTAACATCCTGAGTCGGTCCTGCAACCGATGCTCCGCGGTTGCGACCTGCATCGTGTGCGTTACACTGACCCCGGTGCGCGCTTCTCGTCCTTGGAAGGAACGCGTCGAGCACACCGTCCTCCAGCACCCGCTGATCGAGACGAAGCCGTCGTTGATCGGACTCGAGGCGTGCCGCGAGCAACGGCCCGAGACCATCTTCATGGGCTTCGGGCTCTGCACGCAGGAGCGGCTGACCGAAGCGGTCCCGATCGACATCCTGGGGATGCTGCTGCCGGCGGAGTCGCTTCGCCGCGCGGTCGGCGCGAAGCGGATCGTCGCGCTCGTCGCCGACGTCCACGCCCAGATGCATCACCCCGCGGACGCCGTCGAGCGCCGCGCGGACTACCTCGAGCGCGTCCTCGATCGCGCGACTTCGCGGTTGCCGCTGGAGCACCTCGAGGTCTGGCGCGCGTCGGACTTCCACGCGGACCCGGAGTTCCGCCGCCGCCTCGACGCGATCGACCGCACCGCCGACGACGAGGCGTCGGCCTACCTGCTGCGCCAAGTCGCGGACGTCGATTATCTTCAAGCGAACGTCGGCCCGATCCTCAAGCTCGGGTGGTGCCTCTCGGGGCGCCCGGTCCACGATGTCTCGAACCTCTACGACGAGCGCGGCTTCGACGCGTACGTCGAGCCCTTCGCGGGGCGCCGCCCGCCCTTCGTCTATGCGAAGGCGGGGCGCACGCTCGACGACCGTCGCCGGAAGGCCGCGCCGTACGTCGTGGCCGAGCCCGAGCGCCGCATCTGTCTCGCGCCCGACGAGGATCCGATCTCGAAGCTCCGGCGCATCTCGGAGCGCGTCTCGAAGGAGACGTACCGCGGCGTGCGCAAACACCTCGCCGCCATCGCGAAGAGCTACGCCGAGCTGGTCCCCGATGCGGAGCCGGAGCTCGACGATCGCCTCGAAGGGCTCGTGAGGAAGCTCGCGGCTTGACCCGCCTCGGCCGGTTCGCCGCGCGCGGGCTGGACGCCGCCGCGCGCGGATTCGCATTCGTCTCCGAAGCCAACGCCGACGCCGCGCGCACGGCGCGGTTCCTCCGCGAACACCTCGTGATGGAGCCGCGCGAATCCGACGTCTTCATCTCGAGCTACCCGCGCAGCGGCACGACCTGGATGCAGATGGTGTTGCATCAGCTCCTCACGGACGGCGCGCTCGAGTTCGACCACATCAGCCAAGTGCAGCCCTGGTACGAGCGCAGCCTCGCGCTCGGCACGCGCACCGCCGCCGACTTCGCGGCGCTCCCTTCACCGCGCGTGTTCAAGAGCCACCTCCCGAAGCGCTGGCTGCCGCGGATCGGGCGGTTCGTGTACGTGGTGCGCGACGTGCGCGACGTGGTGGTTTCGTATCACCGCTTCTACGAGAGCCACCTCGGGTACCGCGGCTCGTTCGACGCGTTCTTCGATCGCTTCGTGGACGGGCGCGTGCAGTACCGTTCGTGGCACACCCACGTCGCGGCGTGGCGTACCCACGCTTCGGAGTCGAACGTGTGCCTCGTGGAGTACGAGGCGATGCTCGCGGATCCCGCGGCGACGGTCGCGCGGCTCGCGGCGTGGCTCGGCCTGGGCGAGGTGGACGTGGAGCGGGTGGTGGAGCGTTCGAGTTTCGCGGCGATGAAGCAGCACGAGTCGAAGTTCGATCCGATCACGGAGCACCTGATCGATCGCGGCCACGTCGCGCAGCGCTTCCTGCGGAGCGGCAAGAGCGGGGAGGGCGCGGCGCGGCTCACGCCCGCGCAAGAGGCGCGCCTCGAGGCTTCGGCGCCGCGACCGCTCGACGTCTTCGACCTCGCCGCGTTCCTTCACTGATCCGCGGAGCGCGCGAGCCCGTCCGCGAGGAGATCGAACACCACGCGGATGCGTCGGCTCGTCTTCAGCTCGCGGTGCGCCGTGAGCCACACCGGTACGGGCAGCGGCGGGAAGTCCGGCAAGACACGTTGCATCGAGGGTTCGCGGTCGCCGACCTCGTCCATCACGATGCAGATCCCCACGCCGGCCTTCGCGAGCTCCCACTGCACGAGGTGGTTGTCCGTCACGATCGGGAAGTTCTTCGCGGTGACCTGGAGGCCGAGCGCGACGAGGCCCTGGATCATGCGGTCGCTCCGATCGAACCCGAAGAAGTCCGCACCCGCGAGGTCGGCCGGCGTCTTCGGGTGGCCGAGGCGCGCGAGGTAGTCGTGCGATGCGTAGAGGCGGGCGTGGCGGTCCGCGATCTTCTTCGCGACGAGGTCGACCTGCTTCGGCTGGAAGTTGCGCACCGCGATGTCCGCTTCGCGTCGCTTGAGATCGCGCGCGTCGTTCGACGCGACGATCTCCAACTCGATGCCCGGGTACTCGCGGCGGCACCGCGCTAGGATCGGGGGGAGCACGTGGGCGGCGATCAGCTCGCTCGCGGTGATGCACACGGTGCCGTCGATACCGAGCGACTGACCCGCCGCCGTCCTCGAGATCGCGGTGGCCGCGTCGCCCATCGCGCGGACGTGGTCCACCAGCTCCAACCCCGCCGGCGTGAGTTCCAACGCGTGACCGACGCGCTCGAACAACGCCACGCCCAGCTCCTCCTCGAGCGCCGCGACCTGCCGGCCCACGGTGGGCTGCGCGATCGCGAGCGCCCGCGCGGCGGCGGAGAACGTCCCCTCCTCGGCGGTCACGAGGAAGGCTCGGGCCCGATTCCAGTCGAAGCGTACGGCGCGCCAGTCCATGCATGAATGCATAACACGGTTGCCGATCTCGGCGTCGACGAAGGCCCCGCGCGCGCGTACTTTCGGCCTCGAGGAGAACGAAACATGGAACGGATCGAAGGAAACCGCCCCACGCGCCCCACCGAGGCGCCCATGCGCGTATGCATCGTCGGCGCCTCCGGGAAGCTGGGCCAGTACATGGTCGAGCACTGCCTGGAGCGGGGCTACGACGTCGTTGGGGTCTGCCGCGCCCAGAGCGTCCCGAAGCTGGACCGGTTCGCCGGGCGCATCACGATCGTCCCCGGGCCGACGAACGACGAAGACGTCATCCGCCGCGCGGTCGCCGGCTGTGACGGCGTGCTGACGGTGCTCGCGCCCTGGGGCGTGCAGCAGTACTCGTCCGGGACGGCGCAGGCCGTGCTCGACCACGCGCCGGCGCGCGCGCGGCTGATCTTCTCGTGCGGTTGGCACATCACGCGCGACGGGAAGGACGAGTACTCGACGGCGTTCAAGGCGCTGGTCGGCGTGTTCGGTTGGCTCGCGCGCCTCGTGCGGTTCGCGGAGCTCGACGATCAGGTCGAGGCGTGCCGTCGCATCTTCGCGAGCGACAAGCGCTGGACCGTGGTGCGCGGGAGTGACCTCGAGGAAGGTGAGAGCCAGGGGCTCCCGGTGTGGAGCGAACACGTGCAGGACCCGATCCTCGCGAGCAACCTCACGCGGCGGATCGACTTCGCGCTGTTCATGGTCGATGCGCTGACGAACTCCGCGCTCGAGCAAGTGGCGCCGGCGATCAACGGAGCGCAGACCCCTTCGGCCCTCGCGCACCGTGAGGCGGTCGCCGCCTGAAGAAGGACCGGAGCGTCCAGGCGCGGTACGATCCGAAGACGGGCACGCTGACGTGGAACGAGGAAAAATACGTTGCGGTTCGCGCCGTGCCCCCGAACTGATCCCCACCGCCCGTGGTGCGGCGTCTCGCGCACCGCGAAACGGTCGCCGCCCGAAGCTATTCGCCGACGAGATCGAGGAGCGCGCGGATCGTGACGTCGCCCTCGAGGGGGTGACGCAGCTTCTTCTTGTCGCGGATACGATAGGAGTTGCGGCGCCCCTCCTTGTGAACCGTGATGTACCCCTCCGACGCGAGCTCCGCGACGATCCGCTGCGTCGCGCGCTCCGTGATCCCGACGAGCATCGCCACGTCGCGTAGGCGCATCGACGGATCACGCGCCAGACAGAACAAGACGTGCGCGTGGTTCGTGAGGAACGTCCATCCTTCGAGCTGAGTAGTGGCCAACGGCGCTTCGATCATTTCACATCATCCCCGATTCGAATATCGTGTCTTCGATTTCGTCCTTCTAGAGGTTCGCAGTCACCGCGCGGTACCAGGCCTCCGCGCGCTGCGCGTCCGCGAGTGCGTCCACGAGGTCCTTCGCGGACTTTGCCGTGGCCTCCTCCCGCAAGTTCACTTGCAGGATGCTGCTGGCGCCCAACTCGAACCGTCGTCGCTCCCCTTGCTCGACGATCTGCGTGAGTTCGAGCGTCTCCTTCGCGAGCTGGACCCGTCGCCGCGCCGCATCGAGCGCCGACCACGCGTCCTGGATCTCGACCTCGACCTGGTCCACGAGGAACGCGCGCTTCGCGGCGACCGCGCGGAGCTTCGCCGACGTCGCCTGCGCCTTCCCTCGCGCCTTCCGCTGTTGGACCGGCCACGCGAGCGACAGCGACAGCGACAGCGTGGTGTCGTTCTTCGTCGTCTCGCCTGGGTCCGGCCCGTAGGCGCGCGTCGCGCCGATGTCCCGTGAACCCACGACACCCAGATCGACCCTCGGCGCGCGATCGTTCTCGGCCAACGCGAGGTCCGCCTCGAGTCGCGTGCGGAGCGCGTCGAACCGTGCGACGTCCGGGCGACGGCGGATCGCGTCCTTCACGTCGGTGGCGTCCGGCGGTGATCGGTGATTCGGCGTTTCGAGGTCCCCGGGCGCCGTCGAAAAGCGCGGCACGACCGGGCGCCCGTCGGCGTCACGTAGGAACAGCGACAACGCGTACGCGCTCGCTTGGACCTCGCGGCGCGCCTCGACCACGCCCTGCTCGCGCGACGTGATGAGGCGGCGGTTGTCGATGAGTTCGAGCCGCGGGATGTCGCCGCGACGGACGCGCTCCTCGATCCCACTCGCGCGCTGCAGCGCGAGTTCGTGGAGTGATTCGGCGATCCGCAACTTCTCGTGCGAAGCGACCCACTTGAAGTACACCGCGGCCGCCTTCGACTTGAGCGCGAGGAGCTTCGCGTGGACGTCGAGCGACGCGAGCTCCACGTCGATGTCCGCTTGCTTCAGTCGCGTTCGACGCGCGTCGGTCGGGCCGTCCCGCCACAGCGGCACCATCAACCCGGCGACCCACTCCCCGTTCTCGCTCGTGAGTTTGTCGGCGTCGTAGATCGGGTGGTCGGCGCCGTACCGATAGCCGGCGAACAGCTCGGTACCCCACAGCGTGGTGGGCTGACGCGCCTCGATCGATCCGTAGACGCCGTCGTAGTAGCCCAACGGGTACCCGCCGCCCTTCGCGGAGAGGTACGTGTCGAACGCGCCCTCGGCTTCGAGGCGCCCGCCGCGCGCGGCGTCCACGTCGCGGCGCGACGCGAGGACGAGCGGGTGGTGGACCTCCACCGAGCGCAGCACGTCGTCGAGCGCGAGCGGCGGGCCCAGCGCGACGGTCGCGGTGAGAGCGAGCGCGGCGCTCACTTCTTCTTCTCCTTGGTCGCCTCTTCGATCGGCGCCGCGGTGGCGGGGAAGCCGTTGGCCCGACGCCACAGCTCGTAGCCCAGCCGGACCTCGTCGAGCAGGACCCACGCCTTCGCCTTCACGCCCTGTCGCAGGTACGCGCCGTTCGGCCACGGCTCACCGTCGGGATCCGGGATCACGAGCGCGCGGAACTGTCCGCTCCTGCGGCTCTGGGCGTCGACGACCCAGACCTCGCCCCCGAACGTCCCCACCGCGACCGACGGCCACCCGGAGAACTGCACCGCCGGCCACCCCTCGAACTGCAGGCGCACTTTGCGACCGGTCTCCACGAGGGGCACGTCGTTGCCGTCGATCCAGATCTCGACGGCGACCGCGCTGGTCTGCGGCACGATCGACGCGAGCGGGTCGCCCTCCTTCACGATCTCGGTGCCGAGCCCCGCGCGCAGCTCCAACACGACGCCGTCCGTCGGCGCGGTCACGAGCTGCGAGGCCTGCCGCGCCAACCGCACGTCGATCTTTGCGAGCTCTCCGTTCGCCTTCGCCGCGTCCGCGGAGGCCTTCTTCGCCGACCCGTCGGCGGATGCGATCTTCGCGAGCACCTCGGACTCCTTCACCATCCGCTCCGCGCGACTCCCCAACAGCGAAGCATTCGACTCCTGGAGCGCCGCCTCGGCTGCGCCCACTCCGGTCTCCGCTTTGGCGACGGCGAGCTCCGCGAGCTCGTCGTCTCGCTGCGAAGTCAGGCCCTCCGCGACGAGCTTGATCACGCGCTCCCGATTCAAGCGCGCGGTCTTGAGCGCCGCGCGCTCCGCCTCGACCTTGCGCTTCGCCGCGTCCACCTTGCGGGCGGCGACGTCGATCTTCTGTTCGGCCGCCGCGACGGCCATCCGCCGGACCTCTTCGTACGCGACGACCTGCCGCTCGTACGCCGCCGCCTGCGCCAGGGCGGCGTCGCGCCGTGACTCGATCGCGTCGCGCTCTTGCCGCAGTCGCTCCACGTACCGCGGATCGACGTCGCTCAGCTCGACGATCGGATCCCCCTTCGCGACGTACGTCCCCTCGACGACGAACCACTTCGCGACGCGCCCCTTCAACGGCGCCTCGACCAGCTGCGTTCGATCCGTCGGGGACCGCGCGACGACTTGGCCCACGCCACTCGCCGTCTGCTGCCACGGCGCGATGAGCAGCGTGAGCCCGAGCAGGAACATCATCGTCCCGACGATCAGAGCCGGGCGTCGGATGCGCCCGGAGGTCTCGACGCTCGCGAGGACCGTGCTCACGCCGCCTCCCGGTTGGCGTCGATGCGGATGACGCGATCGAAGCGGGCGGCCACGCCGTCGAGCTCGGTGAGGCAGACGACCGTCGTGTCCGACAGGCCGCGGAGGATCTCGGTCATCTCGGCCACGTGCCGATCCCCGACGCCGTCGAAGAGACGGTCGACGACGACCACGCGAGGCGGGCGGACCAACGCGCGCGCCACGAGTAACCGCGCACGCTCCACGCGATCGAGCCGCGCCCCCTGTGGGCCCACGGGCCGGCTCAGGTTCGCCGCCAAGTCGCGCGCGCCCGCGCCCTCGAGCGCCTGGCGCGCGACGGCGTGGGTGACACCGGAGTCCGCGATCGTGAGGTTGTCGAGTACGTCACCGTCGAACAATCCGTCGCGGCAGAGCACTTCGACCTGTTCGTGGACGTCGAATGGGTCGAGGTCCCGACAGCGTCGACCGTCGACGTGTACCCCGTCCATCAAGCGCGTGAATTCGTGGGGCGCGCCGACGACCGCGACGCGCTCGCCGGGCTCGATGTCGAACGCGTCGTCGAGTGTGAGGCTCGCCGCGCCGCCGGCCGGGAGCGACTCGCCGCGCTCGGGGCGTAGCGGGAGGTCGACCACCTCGGCGAGTTTCCCGAGCGACGCCACGAGGTCGTAGACCTTGCCGAAGAGCTTCCCGAGCTTGGCGAGCGACGCGACGGTCACGGACATGACCAGCTCCGCCGCGACGAGCTGCCCGAGCGTGAGTTGGCGGCCGACCACGAGCGCGCCGCCGATGGCGAGGAGGCCGACACTCGCGCCGATCTGGAGCGCGATCATCCCGGCGAACTGGCGGAGCTGAATCGAGAACTGTCGCTTGCGGGCGTCGAGCCACTCGGCGAGCAGATCGTCCGCGCGCGTGTCGGCCTGGCGAATGCCGGTGACGGACCCGAAGGCGTGCGGCACCGACGCGAGTTCGCGGAGCCAGGCCGCGAGCCGGTACTTCTGTTTCGACTCGGCGATCGCGGTCGAGGCGGCGTTCCGGCCCAGCGGGAACACCACGATCACGACGCCCACCACCAGCACGAAGTCGAACGCGAGGAGGACGGGGTGGTAGAACGCGAGCAGCGTCATCCCGACCGCGATCTGGAGCACGCCCGTGACGCCATCCATCAGGATCAGCCCGAGGCTCTTCTCGGCGATGGCGGCGTCGAAGAATCGCGTCACCTTCTCGCGGAGCTCCTTCGCGGACAGCTCGGTGCGATCGATGACCGGGATTCGATGTGCGAAGTCCGTCGCGGCGCGTACGAAGAGTCGACGGCTCATCAACTCGACCGCCACGGACTCCAGGACGCGGAGGAGCCCCGAGAACACCAAGACGGCGAGGAGGATCGAGGCAACGACGACGATCGGCTGGAGGAGGGTTCCGAACGCGACGACGTCGAACATCGTCTGCACCGCGATCGGCGTCGCGAGCGTCGTCAGCCCGATCGCGATCGCGTAGACGAGGATGGTCCACAGCTCGCTCCGCTCCATCGAGACGAGCGCGGCGATGCGCCCCCAAGTCGAGCGCCCCGCGAGCGCCTGGAGGGGGCGGCGCGGCACGACGAGCGCGGCGGGGAGGCTGTCGGCGTTGGGGTGCCCGGCCAGTGCGGCGGCCTCCAGGAACGGTCGCTCGCGCGGCCGCTCCAGGAGCACGGCCTGATCGCCGAAGACGATGATGGGCGCGCGGGAGTCCGACGGACCGTAGGTCGTCTCCACGAGGTCGACCCCGAGGGTGAAGAGGGCGTCGCGTGCGGTGGTCTCGACGTCCGCTCCGCGTCCTACCGCCTCGCGGAGCGCCGCGCGTGCGCGTCCGCGGCCCGCGTGGTCGCCGAGGTGGAGGACGATCGATTCCAGGCCAATGCGCACGCGAGCAGCATAGCGCAAGATACATGAACGTCAAGTCGTGTTTTGGTTGTCGCGATAAAATAAACACGACTGGATAAACACGATACAGCGTGTGGTAAACCTCAGTCGTGACCTCCGCGCCGCTGGTGCCTCCAGCGCTGGGCTTCGCGGATCATCTTCCCCATCTTCTTGCCTTCGCGGCGTTGCGCGGCGGCGTCTCGCCGGTGGGCTTCGGCGGCCTGTTCGGCGAGGAGCGCGAGGTAGTGTTCGACTCGGTCGGCGTCGAGTGTGCCGGCGTCGACGGCGGCGCGGAGCGCGCAGCCGGGTTCGTTGGCGTGGGTGCAGTCGGTGAAGCGGCACTCGGATGCGACGGCGTCGACTTCGACGAAGGTCTGGCGAATGCCCTCGTCGCTGCCGGCGAGGCCGATCTCCCTGAGGCCCGGCGTGTCGATCACGCAGTAGGTGTCGAGGACGGTGAGCGAGCGCCGCGTCGTCGTGTGGCGCCCCTTGTCATCGCCGGCGCGGACCTCGGACGTGGCTTCGACCTCGGAGGCCGCGAGGCGATTGAGCAACGTGCTCTTGCCGACTCCGGAGGGACCGATCAACGCGACCGTGGCGCCGGGGGGGATCCGTTCGACGAGGGCCTCGATCCCTTCGTCTTCCCGGGCGCTCACCGCGACGACCGTAACGCCGATGAACGCGTCCTCGACGGCGCTGACGTCGGCCTCGAGATCCTCGGAGCGGTCGCGTTTACTGAGGACGATGATCGGCGTCGCGCCGCCGTCCCACACCAGCGTGAGGTACCGCTCGATCCGCCGCTCGTTGACGTCCGTGCCGAGTGCCTCGACGACGAACACCACGTCGACGTTCGCCGCGAGCGTCTGGACGTCCGAGCGTCGGCCCGGGCGTCGCCGCGCGATGACCGTGCGCCGATCGAGGAGGCGCCGGACGCGCTCTCCGTCCGCGACGACCCAGTCGCCCGTCACGACCGAGAGCCCCGCGCAGTCGACCGTGCGGCGACCGCTCGGGTCCACGAGCTCCGCGTGCGCGCCGTGCGCGACGACCACGCGCGCGGGGTGTTCGTCCTCGACGAGCTGATCGGCGAAGTGCGCCGACCAGCCGAGGGACTCGAGGTCCGTCACGCGCCCTTCTCCCCGGCGACCGTCTCGATCAGCTCGAACAACGTCGCGCGAGACACGGGCTTCGACACCACGCGCCCCGCCATCGACGCCTCGAACGCGCGCGACTCCTCGTCGAACGCGCCGCCGGTGAGGACGACGATCCGTTTCGCCAGCTCGGGGCTCAGGGACGCGACACGTTCGTAGAACGCGCTCCCACTCATGCGAGGCATCATCAGGTCGACGAGTATCACGTCGAACGACGCCCCGCCCTCGATGCGTTCGAGCGCCGTCGCGGCGTCACGTTCGAGGTGGACGTCGTGGCCCGTCAGGAGTCGACCGAGCGCGCGGAGGACGGGCTCGTCGTCGTCGACGCACAGGATGCTCCGCGGCGTCGCCACCTTCGGTGCGCGGCGGCGATCCGGAGGCCCGAAGATCGAGGGCCCCGTGTAGCGGGGGAGCGCGAAGCGGATCGCCGTGCCGTGCCCCTCGGTCGAGTCCAGGGTGATCGAGCCGCCGTGCGCAGTGATGATCCCGTGGCAGATGGACAGGCCGAGGCCGGTCCCGACGCCGACTTCCTTCGTCGTGAAGAACGGGTCGAAGGCGCGCGCCTGCGTCTCGGGTGACATCCCACGCCCGGTGTCGCGGACCTCGACGAAGGCTTCGTCGTTCGCGCTCACGCCGCACGTCACGAGGATCTCGCTCGTGTCGACCGAGCTCGGGTCGATCGCCTGGCACGCATTCACCAGGAGGTTCGTCATCACCTGGACCAACTGCGACTGATCCGCGCGGACGAGCGGACCGGGCTCGTCGCAGTGGATCGCGAAGTTCGCTGCGCGCTTCAGCTCGGCGGCGCAGACGCGCCGCGCGGACTCGATGACCTCACGGAGCGGGACGATCTCGATCTTCTGCGTGGCCGCGCGCCCGAGCGTGCGGAGCCCCTGGACGATCCGCCGAACGCGCTGCGTCCCGTCCCGGACCTCTTCCAACATCTCGAGCATCGTCGCGAGGCGCGGCGACGGACTCGCGCCCGCGATCTCCTCCAGGTCTTCGACCAACATCTCGAGGTTCCCTTGAATGTACGTGAGCGGGTTGTTGATCTCGTGCGCGACCCCCGCCGTGAGTGTGCCGAGGGTCGCGAGCCGATCCGCGCGCTCCACCTGCGCGCGCAAGCGGCGGTTCTCGGTGACGTCGATGATCGCGACCACCGCGGCCTCCGCGGCGTCCTCCGCCGAAGCGCGCTCCGCGGCGCCCTCGAAGAGCAGCGTTCGGACGTCCGACGGGAGCTCGGCCTGGAGCGTGACCTCTCCGTAGAACGGGGCGCCGATCTCGAACACCCGATCGACGCACAGGCTCAGCCAGCGGACGTCGCGCTCGGGGAGCGCGGAGAAGAGTGACGCGATCGTCCGCGCCCCTTCGTCGAACCCGAGCATTCCGCGCGCGTGCTCCGACCACGTGACGCGACCCTTCATGTCGATGCGCACGTGACCGACGTTCGCGATCCGCGACGCGAGCTCCAACGCGGCGCGCTCTTCTTGCAGCTGGTGCCGCGAACGTTGGAGTTCGAGCTCCGTCATCACGAGTCCGGCGAGCGCGCGCAGGATCTCGAGCTGATCCGATGAAGGCTCGCGCGGCCGTCGATCGATCGCGCACAACGAGCCGATGCGGTGGTGGTCGGGCGTGATGAGCGGCGCGCCCGCGTAGAAGCGGATGTGGGGCTCCTCGAGGACGAGCGGGTTGTCGCGCAGGCGCGGGTCGGCGGTGGCGTCCCGGACGACCATCGGCTCGTCCGAGAGGATCGTGTACGCGCAGAAGGCGTCCTCGCGAGACGTCCCGGTCACGTCGAGCCCGACCACCGACGCGAAGCGCTGCCGGTGCTCCTCGACGAGCGACACGATCGCGATCGGCACGTCGAGCAGCTGCGAAACCAGGCGCGTGACACGGTCGAGCCCCGGCGATGGCGTCGCGTCCGGGACGCCGTAGCTCTCGAGCGCCGCGAGCCGCGCCAGCTCGTTCTCCGGGAGCGGGGCAGGCACGCGCCGAACTTACCAGGTTCCTTTCCTGCGAGTCGGCGCCGCGGCATGCTCCGCGCATGAGCGCATCGTCTGCGTACGAATCCGTCTATGCCGCGGCACTCGAATCGCCCGAGCGCTTCTGGAGCGACGCCGCGCAGCGTATTCATTGGGACCGGCCGTTCGATCGTGTCCTCGACGACGATCGCGCACCGCTCTATCGATGGTTCGTCGGCGGGCGCCTCAACACGTGCTTCAACGCGCTCGACCGCCACGTCGAAGCCGGTCGCGGCGACCAACTCGCGTTGATCTGGGACAGCCCCCTCGCCGGCGCCAAACTGACGCTCACCTACGCCGAACTCACCGAACGCGTCGCGCGCTTCGCCGGCGCGCTCGCTGCCCAGGGCGTGGAGCGCGGCGACCGCGTCCTCATCTACATGCCGATGGTCCCCGAGACCGCGATCGCGATGCTCGCGTGCGCGCGCCTCGGCGCCATCCACTCGGTGGTGTTCGGCGGCTTCGCATCCGCCGAACTCGCGAAGCGCATCGACGACGCCACGCCGAAGCTCGTCGTGTCCGCGAGCTGCGGCATCGAGCCGACGCGCGTCGTCGAGTACAAGCCGCTCCTCGACGCGGGCATCGCGATGAGCAAACACACGCCGTCGCGCTGCATCATCCTGCAGCGCCCGCAGGCCGAGGCGACGCTCGTCGAGGGCCGCGACCTCGAGTGGGACGCTGCGCTCGAGGGCGTCGAGCCGCACGCGTGCGTGCCGGTCGAGGCCACCGATCCGCTCTACGTGTTGTACACGTCGGGCACGACCGGGGAGCCGAAGGGTGTCGTGCGCGACAACGGCGGCCACGCCGTCGCGCTGTCGTGGTCGCTCGAACACATCTACGGCGTGGAGCCGGGGGACGTCTTCTGGTCGGCTTCCGACGTCGGCTGGGTCGTCGGCCACTCGTACATCGTCTACGCCCCGCTGATCCTCGGCGCGACCACCGTCATGTACGAAGGCAAGCCGATCGGCACGCCGGACCCGGGCGCGTTCTGGCGCGTGATCGAGGAGTACGGCGTCGGCGTCTTCTTCACCGCGCCCACGGCGTTCCGCGCGATTCGACAACAGGATCCCAACGGCGAACACATCGCGCGCTACGACCTCTCGAAGTTCGAAGCGCTCTTCCTCGCGGGTGAGCGCTGCGACCCCGACACGCTCGAGTGGGCGCGCGCCAAGCTCGGCGTCGACGTGATCGATCACTGGTGGCAGACCGAGACCGGGTGGCCGATGGTCGCCAACTGTCTCGGCATCGAGAAGCTGCCCGTGAAGCCCGGCTCGTCCGCGCGCCCCGTTCCGGGCTGGCGCGTGGAGGTGGTCGACGACGTCGGGGCACCGGTCCCTGCGAACACCGTGGGCAACATCGTCGTGCGCCTCCCGCTGCCGCCGGGCGCGCTCCCCACGCTCTGGAACGCCGACGAGCGCTTCGAGCGCGCGTACCTCTCGCGCTTCGACGGCTACTACCAGACGGCGGACGCCGGCTACCTCGACGAGGACGGCTACCTGTTCGTCATGTCGCGCACGGACGACGTCATCAATGTCGCGGGACATCGCCTCTCGACGGGCGCGATCGAAGAGGTGCTCGCCGAGGTCCCGGACGTCGCGGAGTGCGCGGTGATCGGCGTCGCCGACGCGCTCAAGGGACAGCGCCCGCTCGCGCTCCTCGTGCTCGACGCCAACGCGACGCGTACCGACGACGAGGTCGGCGACGACTGCAAGCAGCGCGTGCGCGATCGCATCGGCGCGATCGCGTCGCTCTCCCACGCGCTCGTCGTGAAGCGACTCCCGAAGACCCGCAGCGGCAAGATCCTCCGGCGCACGATGCGGAGCATCGCGGACGGTGAAGCCTACGACCTGCCGGCGACGATCGACGACGCCGCGATCCTCGACGAGATCGCGGCGGCGCTCGAGAAGAAGCGGCGCTGATTCGCGCTCACGCGGAGCGCCGCGGTGGGATCGGATACATTCGATGGAGCGTGGAGTGGTTGCGGAGCCCGACCGCTTCGCGCGTGATCTTGAGATCCAGGAGCGCGCGCGAGGCGGCGGCGTGCGCTTCGGTGTAAGCGGCCCAACGTGCGTCGCGCTCCTCGGCGGGCGCTTCGTCGAGCGCGAGCGTCGCGTCCTCGAGTGCGAGCATCGCGAAGTCGACCTTCACGCCTGCGCGGCCCAGGGACGCCGCGGTCTCGCGACGGATCTCGAGCTCGAGGGACTCTTGGCGCTCCTCGAGTGAGAGGTGCGCTTCGATCCGATCGAGGTACGGGCTGGAGTGACCGCGGTCCTTCATGCGGACGGCGAGCTCGCGGTAGCGATTCGGAGCCATCGTCGCTAGATTGTAGAACATGGCCACGCCGTCACTGCGACTGATTCGAGCGCTCCGGGACACCGCGACCCGCCTCGATGGTGGTGCCCCCTATCGGTGGACACACATGGGGTCCTGCAACTGCGGACACCTCGTCCAGACGATCACGAAGCGCACGGCGGCCGAGATCCACGCGCGCGCGCTGGAGAAAGCCGGCGACTGGTCGGTGCAAGCGATCGACCACTGCCCGACGAGTGGCCTCACCATCGATCACATCATCGACGAGCTGATCGCGCTCGGCCTCGATCCCGTCGACATCGTCGAGCTCGAGCGCCTCGGATCGCGCCGGGTTCGCGAGCGCCTCGACGGCGAGGTCTCCCACAAGCGTCGCTCCGACGTCGTCCGCTACCTGCGCGCGTGGGCGGAGCTCCTCGAGGAATCACTCCCCCGCGCGATCCCCGAGGTCCGCGCGATCCCCGCGCTCGCCTGACCGTTGCCCCTCGGCTCGACCCGGCGCATACCTCGGCGCGTGTCGCCCGGAGCTCGTGTCGTCCTCGCGTACGTCGCGGCCGCGCTCGCGGCCTTCGTCGCGGGTTGGTTCGCGCGCGCGCTCCACCCGTGGTGGACGGTCGCGATCGCGGACGGCGTGGCCACGGTCGTCGTCTTCGCGTTCAGCCGCGCCCACGACAACTCGAGCTTCTACGACGCGTACTGGAGCGTCGCGCCGCCGCTGATCGGCGCCTACTTCGGCTACGTCGAAGGCGCACCGCCGCGGCTGCTCGTCGCGATGGTCCTCGTGTCGGTGTGGGCCGCGCGGCTGACGTACAACTGGTGGCGGCGGTGGGACGGGCTGACGCACGAGGACTGGCGCTACGTGGATCTCCGCGGGCAGACCGGTCGGCTGTACTGGGTCGTGAGCCTGCTCGGGTTGCACGGGTTCCCGACGGTGCTCGTCTACCTCGGGTGCCTCCCGCTGTGGGCCGTGGCGCGGAGCGACGCGCCGCTCGGTCTCCTCGACGCGGTGGCGGTCGTGATCACCGCGGGCGCGATCGCGATCGAGGCGATCGCGGATCAGCAACTGAGCGATCATGTCGCGAGCGGTCGCGCGGATCGGATCCTCGACGATGGCCTGTGGGGGTGGAGTCGCCACCCGAACTACTTCGGGGAGCTCGCGTTCTGGTGGGGGATCGCGGCGTTCGCGGTCGCGGCCGGCGCGCTCGAGTGGTCCACGTTCGCGGGCGCCGTCGCGATGACGGGGCTCTTCTTCGGCGTGAGCGTCCCGATGGTGGAGAAGCGCTCGCGCGCGCGCCGCGGCGACGCGTTCCGCGACTACTGCGCGCGGACTTCGCTGTTGATCCCGTGGCCGCCGAAGAGTCTTACGCGCCCTCCAGCGCCGCGATGAACGCGTCGGCCGACAGCGGCTTGGCGAGGATCTCCGTCACGCCGATCGCTTCGAGGCGCTTCAGAGTGTCCGCGTCGACGTCGCCCGAGTAGAGGACGATGCGGAGGTTCGGCCAGCGCGCGCGGAGCGCCGTGGCGAGCTGCACGCCGTCGCGACCCGGCATTCGGAGGTCGAGGACGGCGACGTCGAACCGCCCGTCGTGCGCATCGGCGACGGCCTCCGCTTCGTCGGCGCTGCCCGCGAGGTGGACCTCGTATCCGGCGCGCCCGAGCGTCATCTGCGTGGCGCGACGTACGAGCGGTTCGTCGTCGACGACGAGCGCGGCGCGCAAGGTAGATTGCGATTGGCGCGGGGCGCGCTCCGGCGAATCCGGCGGCGCGTCGCAGCGCGGGAGCCACACGTTCATCGTCGTGCCGTGGCCCAGCTCGGACGTCGCTTCGACCAAGCCCTCGACCGCGGTGACCGCGCCGTAGACCTGCGCGAGGCCGAGGCCGGTCCCTTCGCCGGGCGCCTTCGTGGTGAAGAATGGTTCGAAGGCTCGCTCGCGGGTCACGGCGTCCATGCCGCGGCCTTCGTCGCGGACCGTCATGCGGAGCGCTTCCCTGTCGAGCGGCGTGTCGTCGGCGCCGAGGGGGCCCTCCACCGCGACGGTCACGCGGCCGTCGGGGCACGCGTGGTAGGCGTTGAACACGAGGTTGACGATCGCTTGGGCCAGCTCGCTCCGACTCACCGCCGCCGCGAGGCCGGGTGGGCCTCGGTCGATCTCGAGCGTCGCTCCGACCGGGCAGGCGCGCCGCAGGATCGGTTCGATCTCGTCGAGGATCGAGGCGATTCGAACCGGAGCCACGACCGCGGCTTTGCGGTGCCCGAAGACGAGCAGGGCCGACGTGAGATCTGCGCCGCGGTGACACGACGCGACGATCGACGCGACGTCTTCCTGGGCGGACCCGGTGAGCTCGTCCTGCAACAGACTCGCGATCCCCATGATCCCGGCGAGCACGTTGTTGAGTTCGTGCGCGACGCCGCCGGCGAGCGTGCCGATCGCCTGCATGCGCTGCGACACTTCGAGTCGCCTGCGCATCTGCTCCGCTTCCTCCCGCGCGCGCGTGCGCTCCTCGAGCTCGTTCTGCGCGCGCCGGAGCGCCGCCGCGAGTGCGCGCTCGTGGTCGAGGTCGCGCTGCCGGAGGCGCTCCGTCTCCGAGACGAACGCGACCTGCGCGAGGAACGCGAGCGCCGAGAGCCCGACCGCGCCCGCGATGGTCACGATGCGGAACACCGACGGGTCCTGGACGCCGACGATCACCACGAGCGCCCAGGCGATCGTGCCGGGCACGTAGGCGAGCCACACGAAGCGGCGCTCGAGCTGCACGCCGGCGTACGCGATGAAGAGGATCGCGAGCCACTGGTCGACGGCCCAGCTCGGAACCTCACGCGTCGCGACGAACGCCACGCACACCACGCTCGTCCACAGCACCCAGATCGTCGCGCCCGCGTGGCGGACGGGGACGCGGCCGAGACGATCGAGCCACCACACCAGACCGGCGATCGCGACCACGATCGCCGTAGCGAGCGCGGTGATCTCGGCGCCCGCGACGTACGAGGCGCAGGTCGAGATCGTCAGCGACCCGACCATCGCGAGGCTCACGTACCGCACGCGCCGAGCCAGGAGCTCGGCGGTGGACGGGAGCGCCGGGGCCGTCCGGACGGCATCGCTCGGGAGGTGGGACATCGCGACCGGAGGTCATTGTAGGCCGGGTTCGCTTCTCAGAGCGGGGAAAGCGGTGGGTTTCGTATTCGTGGGACGTCCCCAGGTGGAGTCGCTTCAGTAGATCCAGGGGATGATGCGCCGCGGGACGCGCGCCGTGTACGCCTCCCAGAGCGGGCCGTACTTCTCGGCGCAGCGCCTGTCGTCGTCGCGTTCGCGCGTGCCGAGGAGCAGCACGTAGTACAGCGGGTAGAGCCACGGCCACGGGACGGTCGGCCAACCCAGCGCGAGCGTGATGCCGGTGGCCATCAACACCTCGCCCAGGTAGTTCACGTGACGCGACAAGCCCCAGAAGCCGCTGCACAGGAGCGCGCGGTCACCGTCCGAGACGGTCTCGGGCGCGATGCCGAGGAAGCGCTTCGTCGGGTCGCGCTTGAAGACGAACTTCTGGAGGTTCGCGCCGCGCGCGAGCGCCCACCCCGAGAAGAACACCGCCGCGTAGACGACGAGCTCCACCGCGGTGAAGCCGGGGTTGTCGAGGTGGGCGGTGGTCCCGAGCCCGACCGCGTAGAAGTACGGATAGAACGCGAGGCACCCCCACCCGAGCTTGAAGCCGACGCGCTCCGCGAAGAGGTCGTAGGTGTAGAGGTGGACGCGCTCGAAGACGAGGTAGTCGAAGACGAACCACGTGAGGAGGGCGGCGGAGAGGAGGACGCCGGGGTTCGGATCGTTCGGGTGCGCGAGGAGGTGGTGCGCCGCGAACGACAGCACGTTGAGCTCGAGGAGGACGGCGCCGAAGAGGTAGAGGATCATCTTCGCGTCGACGCGCCGCCCGAGCCACTGCGGATTCTCGAGGCGACCGAGGAACAGATCGACGAAGAGCCCGCGCCCGGTGGGTGGCGCGGGGAGGACGACGGCGAGCGTGAAGATCAGCCCCAACGTCGCGGCGCCCGCGAGGCCGATCCACTTGTGCGTCCACAGCGCGTCCCACGCGATCCAGCCCCGCGCGCTCGCGGCGGCCCACGCGCCGACCGTCACGACGGCGACGAGGAGGCCGTTGATCCGGTAGCGCAGCGGGCGGCCGTCCTCGCGCACGTACCCGTCGAGGTGGCGGGCCGGCAGGACCAAGTGCAGCGCGAGGACGATCGCGTAGACGATCCACGGCGCGAAGAACCACGCGCTCACGTCAGCTCCTTCGTGGAGGACGCCATCACCGCGATCGCGGCGCGGCGAGAGAGGATCCGCGTCATGAAAAAGCTCGCGACGCCGTTCACGAACCCCGGCGTGGTGCGGGGCCCGCGGCCGAGCGCGTCCAGCGATCGCTCGGCGACACGCGCGGCGTCGAGGGTTCCCGGCGCTTCCTTCGCGCTCGCGTTCGCGTAGCCCGGCGTGCGGATCGCTCCGGCGCACGACGCGACGACGGAGACGCCGTGCGGCGCGAGCTCGCTCCACAGCCCCTCGGCGAGCACGAGGTTGAACGCCTTGGTCGCGGCGTACGTCGCGATGCGCGGCGCGCCCTGTTGTCCGGCGAGCGAAGACATCAGCACGACGCCGCCGCGGCCCCGCGCGATCATCGGTTCGATCATCCGTCGCGTCAGCGCGACGGGGGCGCGGACGTTCACGTCGACCACACGGAGGAGCTCGTCGAGCCCGCGCTCGTGGAACGCGCCGATCGGCGCGAACGCTGCGTTGTAGATCAATGCGCCGATCTCGAGGTCGGCGGTGGCCGCGGCGACGCCTTCGATCCCCTCCGGCGTGGCGAGGTCGGCCTCGACCACGCGCGCCGCACGTTGGAAGTCGGCCTCGATCCGAGCCGCGAGCGCGTCGAGCAGCGCCCGCCGCCGCGCGACCAACACCACGTCGACGCCCCGCCGCGCGAGCCCCTCCGCGAACGCCGCGCCGAGGCCCTCGGACGCTCCGGCGACCAAGCCCCACCGCCCGAACCGCTCCGCGAAATCCACCGCGCGACCCTATTACGGCCTCGGCCGAGCGTCTCCGGGCCGCGTGCGGCTTGACACAGCCGCCGGCTCCATTTAGTTTGTTTGGCGAACAAACAAACGACCCGCGCGAGCAGAGACAAGAATCGGTGGGTCTAGGTTAGGGTTAACACGATGACACGCTCCTCTCTCATGCGCTTTGCGTTCGCTCCCCTCCTCGCCGTCGCGGTCGCCTGCAGCGGCGGTGACGACGCCACCGACGACGACACCACCACGCCCCCGCGCGACGGAGGCGTGACCACCGCCGAGCGCGACGGCGGCACCGAGCCCCCGCGCGACGGCGGGACCGAGCCGCCGCGTGACGGCGGGATGGAGGAGGCGACCCTCGTCGCGATCTCCGTCGAGCCGACGACCGTGACCCTCGAGATCGGCGCGACCCAGGGGCTCACCGTCACGGGGACCTTCGACGACAGCACCTCCAGCATCCTCATGGACGGCGTCACCTTCCGCTCGTCCGACGACACGGTCGCGACCGTCTCGGCCGCAGGCCTCATCACCGCGGTCGCCGCCGGGCCCGCGACGATCACCGCGTCCATCGACGCGCTCGAAGCCGACGTCACGGTGACGGTCGAAGAGCTCCCGCCGGACGACGTCCTCGTGGTGTTCGACGACGACTTCGGCGCCGACATCAGCTTCGCCGACTTCGGTGGCGCGACGAACGCGTACATGGTCGACGACACGATGGCCATGGCGGGCACGTCGTCGCTCCGCGTCGAAGTCCCGGCCGCCGGCTACACCGGTGGCGCGTTCGCGATCGCGACGCCCCAGGACCTCACCATGTTCAACGCCGTGACCTTCTGGGCGCGCGCGAGCGCGGACCTGAACTTCAACGTGACCGGTATCGGCAATGACGGCGTGAACACCACGCTGCAGGCCGAGTTCAACGCCGTCCCGCTGACCTCGACCTGGACCCAGTACGTCATCCCGATCCCGGACTCCTCGCGCCTCGACGCCACGACCGGTCTCTTCCACATCGCCGAGGGCTCCGAGGACGGCGCGTACACCGTGTGGTTCGACCAGATTCAGTACGAGGTCGTCGAGGCCGCGCGCCTCGGCACGCCGATGCCGGCCATTGCCACCGAGACGATCTCGCGTCAGGTCGGCGCGACGTTCATGGTGAACGGCACGTCCGTCACGACGCCGGTCGACGGCAACAACGTCACCGTCGGCGCGTCGCGCGCGTACTTCAGCTTCGCTTCGTCCGACGAGACCGTCGCGACGGTCGACGCGGCAGGCATGGGTCTCGCGGTGGGCGAGGGCTCGGCGGACATCACCGCCACGCTGGCCGGCATCGCGGCCGCGGGCACGCTCACGGTCAACGTGGCGGCTCCGATGGTCCCGACGGCGGCGGCGCCGACGCCCACCGTCCCGCAGGCGAACGTCATCTCGCTCTACAGCAACGCTTACACGAACGGGGCGGTCGACACGTGGTCGGCGGTCTGGGACAACGCCGACGTCGCGGACGTCATGGTCGCCGGCGACGACGTGAAGCAGTACTCGAACCTCGTCTTCGCGGGCATCGAGTTCGTCGGTCCCAACACGGTCGACGCGAGCGCGATGACCCACTTCCACATGGACATCTGGACTCCGGACTCGACCGTCTTCCGCGTGAAGCTCGTCGACTTCGGCGCCGACAACGGCTTCGGCGGCGGTGACGACACCGAGCACGAGCTCACCTACGACGGCGCCTCCACGCCGCCGCTGGTAACGGGGAGCTGGATGTCGCTCGAGATTCCGCTCTCGGACTTCGTGAACCTCACGAACCGGGCGAACCTCGCGCAGATGATCATCGTGGGTTCGACGAGCACGGTGTTCGTCGACAACGTGTACTTCCACAACTGAGAGACGACGTGAACGAGCTACGCTTCCCCGAAGGCTTCGTGTGGGGCGTAGCCACGTCGGCGTTCCAGATCGAGGGCGCGGCCGAGGCCGATGGCCGCGCCCCTTCGATCTGGGACACCTGCGCGGCGCGCCCGGGCTTCATCGCCGACGGTAGTGACGGTCGGGTCGCCTGCGACCACTACCACCGCTACCCCGAAGACGTCGCCCTGATGAAAGAGCTGGGCGTTGGCGCCTACCGATTCAGCGTGGCGTGGCCGCGTGTCCTCCCCGAGGGCCGCGGTCGCGTCAACGCGGCGGGCCTCGACTTCTACGATCGGTTGGTGGACGCGCTCCTCGCGGCGGGTATCACGCCGTGGTCGACGCTGTACCACTGGGACCTCCCGCAGTGTCTCGAGGACATCGGCGGCTGGACTTCGCGTGACGTGGCGAGCGCGTTCGTCGAGTACGCGGACGCGGTGACGCGTCGCCTCGGCGATCGCGTGAAGCACTGGATCACGCACAACGAGCCGTGGTGCGCGAGCGTGTTGGGTTACGCGCAAGGCGAGCATGCACCCGGACGGAAGAGTTGGCCGGACGCCCTCGCGGCCGCGCACCACCTCCTCCTCAGTCACGGGTGGGGCGTGCCGGTCATTCGTTCGAACGCGCGAGGAGCAGACGTGGGGATCACGTTGAACCTCACGCACGTGGACGCGGCGTCGCCGAGTCGCTGGGACCAGGAGCTCGCAAACGTCGTCGACGGTGAGATCAACCGCTGGTACCTGGACCCGCTCTTCGGGCGCGGCTATCCCGAGGACATCGTCTCGCACCACCAGCGCGAGGGGCACTTGCCCGGTGGGTTGGAGGCGTTCGTCCAGCCGCAGGACCTCCAGGCGATTCGTGCGCCGACGGACTTCCTCGGCGTGAACTTCTACACGCGCGCGCTCGTCCGCAGCGAGCGCGTGCCGGAGCGCGAGAACGCGCCGCGGACCATCCCGGAGCCCCCGGACGACCAGCGCACCGACATGGGTTGGGAGGTCCGGCCGGACGCGCTGCGCGCGCTGCTCGTGCGGCTCCACGAGGACTACGCGCCCGCGCGGATCTTCATCACGGAGAACGGCGCGGCCTACGCGACAGGCCCGGACGCGGACGGTCGCGTGCAGGACGATCGGCGCCTCGCCTACGTGGCCGGTCACCTCCGCGCGTGTCGCGCCGCGATCGACGCGGGCGTACCGTTGCACGGCTACTTCCTGTGGTCGTTGCTGGACAACTTCGAGTGGGCGTTCGGGTACGAGAAGCGATTCGGGATCGTGTGGGTCGACTTCGAGACGCAGCAGCGCATCATGAAGGCGTCGGGCCGTTGGTACGCGCGTGTCGTGCGGGCCAACGCGCTCCCCGAGGAACAGGCCGCGTGAGAACTCTCGTCACCCTCGCCACGCTCCTCGTCCCCGCCTTCGCGTTTGCCGAGACCTCGACCAGCAGCGTCGCGACC
>JAUHYN010000752.1 GCA_030426505.1 bacterium
GAGTTCAACCCGATGCTCGGGCTGCGCGGCTGCCGCCTCGGCCTCAAGCACCCCGAGATCTACGAGATGCAGGTGCGCGCGATCCTCGAGGCCGCGGTGGAGGTCGAGAAGTCCGGCAAACACGTGCTGCCGGAGATCATGATCCCGCTCATCGCGTCGCCGACGGAGCTGCAGCAGCTCCGCAAGCGCACCGAGGAGGTCGCCGAACGCGTCTTCTCGGAGCAGGGCCGACGCGTCGACTACCAGATCGGGACGATGATCGAGATCCCGCGCGCCGCGCTGCTCGCGGACCAGGTCGCGCACCACGCCGACTTCTTCTCGTTCGGCACGAACGACCTCACGCAGATGGCGTTCGGCCTCTCGCGCGACGACAGCGCGCGCTTCCTCCCCGCGTACGTGGAGGACGGCGTGCTCGAAGCGGATCCCTTCGCGGTCCTCGACCAGGAGGGCGTCGGTGCGCTCGTGCAGGTCGCGGTCGACAAGGGCCGCGCGACGAAGCCGCGCCTCAAGCTCGGCATCTGCGGTGAGCACGGCGGTGAGCCGCGCTCCATCGCGTTCTGCCACGCGATCGGCCTCGACTACGTGTCGTGCTCGCCGTACCGCGTCCCGATCGCGCGCCTCGCGGCGGCGCAGGCCACGATCCGCGACCAGGAGAACAAGTGATTCGACGCCTCCTCCTCATCGGCGCGCTGTGCGTCTCGGCGTGCGCCCAGGAAGTGCCGGGCGTGGCGCCGCCCGAGCGGGAGGTCTACTTCCCGATCGGCGCGGAGGTCGTGAACCTCCCCGGCGCGGGCGACGTCCTCGTCGTCGTCAGCAGCAACTTCGATCAGCGCTACAACGCGGGGCACGTCAGCACGTACTCGGTCGCGTCGTTGATCGCGATGGCGGGCACGGGTGACACGACGACCTTCGTCGACTCGTTCGAGGACAGCGACGCGTTCATCAGTCGCGTGCGCATCGAACAGTTCGGCGGCGACATCGCGTACCGACCGGGCTCACCGGGGCGCATCTTCGTCGCGTCGCGCGGGCGTAACCTCGTCACGATGATCGGCATCGGCGATGACGGCACGCTCTTCTGCGACGACAGCCCGTCCGCGCCGCGCACCGCGGCGTTCGACTGCACCGTCGCGCACGAGATCCGCACCTTCGACGACGACCCCTTCGCGGTCGCCTTCGTACCGAGCCCCGCGTCGCGCAACGCCGAGGGGACGCTCGCGGTCGGGCACGTCTCGGTGCGCTCCGTCGGCATTCGGACGAACGCGGTCGTGAAGACGATCGACTTCGCGGCGTTCGACGCGCGTCGCCAGACGCAGGTCGACCCCGACTGCCACCCGTACGAGCCCGCCGAAGAGGGCGAGGAGAAGCCGACGGAGTGTGTCCTCGCCGGCTTCTCGGAGGCCGAGTTCATCAACAACGGCGGCGTCGCCGGGATGCAGTGGTCGTCGACGGCGGCCGGCGGGGAGGGGCGATTGATGGTCGCCTCCGCGGGTGCGCTCGCGAACGCCAACTCGCTCACGCTGATCAGCGGCGCGTTCGACAGCGAGGGCGTGTTGTTCGCCGACGACGTCCTCTCGCTCGATCTCCAGGCGTCCGCCGTCCAGTCGCGCGGGCTGCGCGTCACCGCGGACGGCACGCGGACCTACGTCGGCGTGCGCTTCCAGGAGGGCCAGACGGTCACGCAGTTCAACTCCGGCGTCGCCGTCGTCGACACTTCGAGCGTCGCGATCCGGTTGCTGTCGGTCTTCGAGGTCGGCGAGGAGGGCTCGCGGCCTTCGCTGCTCGAGCGCGCGGACGGCGTGCGGCTCCTCTACATCCCGGACCTCCACCTCGACCGCGTCTTCATCCTCGACGTCACGCGCGACGCGCCGAACCTCGTCGGGAGCGTGGCCGGCCTCGCGAACCGCACGATCGACGGCCAGGTCATCCAGGCCGAGACGCTCGCGTCGCCCACGCAGATCGCGTTCGACAGCGCGGGCGAGTACGGCTTCGTGACGAACTTCCTCAACAGCACGATCGCCGTCCTCGATCTGCGTGACCCGGACCCGCGTCAGCACAAACTCATCGCGCGCCTCGGCCGGAACATCGATCCCGAGGGCGACATGGAGAAGCCCGAGTGAAACGCACCGCGATCGCGATCCTCGCCCTCGCGCCCATCGTGTGGGGCTGCGATCAGGACCCGCCGGTGGAGAGCGCCGACCTCCGCCGCCCGGCGGGGCTCGTCGAAGTCCCGCGCGCGCAGGACGGCGACATCTTCCGCACGGACGTCCTCGTCGTCGACACCGAGGCCCAGGGCGTCCGCGTCGTGCAGTACGGGCGCACGAGCACGCTCGCGCCGGCCGCGGCGTTCGTACCCGCGCCGGTCGTGTACTTCCCGCTCGTGGTGTCCGCGCCGGGCTACCCGACGCGCGTCGCGATGAACGAGGGCGGCTCGCACGCGTTCGTCATCGCCACCGCCGACGTCGGCCGAGACCTCGACGCGGTCCGCGTGGCGCGCAGCTTCCTGCACGTGCTCGACATCCCGGTGCTCACGTTCGGCGGGCGCGTCGGGACCGACGACCACATCCTCCTCAACAGCCTCGACATCACCGAGCCCGTGCCCGGCGAGGTCTTCGTGCCGGTCGACGTCGTGTCGCTCGGCAGTGTCGGCGGCAACGACCGCATCGCGATCGCGTACGACCAGCTGGGCTCGGCGTCGGGGCGCGTCGGGATCTACGACTTCCCCGCGGAGGTCGCGCGCGCGCCGGCGGAGCTCACGCTCGCGTCCGCGCCGATGATCTACGAGGTGCCGGGCGGCGTCACCGAGCTCACCGTCCACGGCGGGCGCCTCTACACCACGAGCAGCTTCATGGCGGCGACGAGCTCCGTCGCGAACGTCGTCACGGAGATCGATCCGGACAGCGGCGTGACCGGCGCGCTCGACGCGGGCGGGCCCACGGTCCACCTCGTGTCGGCGGGGCCTTACGGGTTGCTCGCGCTGCGCGCCGACATCCCCTCGGTCGTGGTGTTCGAAGGCGACCCGCCCGTCCGATCCACGTCGATGTTCCCGTCCCCCTACACGCCGCCGATCGAGCGCGCCTTGGATCCGGACCTGCCCGGCCGAATCGATCTGCACGACTCCCCGCTCGGCCCGGGTGCGTTCGCGCCCCGCGTGCCGCAGCTGCGGTTCTCGACGGTCGCGGAGACCTCGGCGAACGCACCGGTCGTGCTCGTCACCCACGCGGACGGGACGGGCTCGTTCCTCTACGCGCCGCTGAACGACGACGGCAGCACCGGCGCGTTCAACCTCGGCGAGCTGTCGCCGTCGAACATCACCACGGTTTGGTCGACGGGCGGCGACGTGGGGATCGTCGAGTGCCCGGGCGAGGGTGTGCTCGGCGAGGACACGCCCGAAGAGGATCCGGCCTGCGCGGACGACGTCGTCCAGGTCCCGCTCCCCAACAACCGACGCCTGAGGGCGCGACTCAACGGCGCGCTCGCGCGCTCGCGGGATGGCCTGGTCGACACGACGGTCACCTCGACCTCGGCGGTCTGGCGGCTCTCGGACAGCGGATTCGACTTCGAGGCGCGTCAGGTGCGCGTCGGCGACGTGGTGCGCATCAGCGCGTTGTTCCCGACCGGATGCGAAGAAGCCCCGAACGAAGAGTTGGTGCCGGTGGACTTCGTGGAGTCGATCTTCGACACGCGCGTGGTGGTGGTCGGACGCACGACGCTCGAGCTGTCGGTGGTCTCGGGCCCGACGCCGCTCGACTGTGCGGACACGTTCGAGCCGTTCTTCTGGGAGGCGTATCCCGGCGCGGACGAGGGCGTCCTGACGCAGCTCGCGGGGGGCGACATCGACGCGGTCCTCGAGCGCGTGCCGCTCGTGAACGACCGGATCGTGTTCGGCACGACCCTCGACGCCGACGGGCTCCCGCCGCCGGTCGCGTTCACTCTGGCCGTGTCCACGGACTGCAACGGCAACCGGATGGACGGCGACGTCTGCAGCAGCGCGCTGGAGTGCGCCGTGGGCTGGTCGTGCGTGGCGCCGACCACCAACGACGAGGACGGCGAGACGACGACGTCGGGCGGGTTGTCACGGTGCCAGGTCTCGGTCTGCACGCAGGACGTCTGCATGGAGCGGCCCTTCAACCGGGGCTGCCCCGGGGTCGAGCTGTTGCTGCTCGGCGCGGAGTCGGCGGACGTGGATCTCCGGCGGGACACGGCCGTGGGCGGCACGTCGGTCCCCTCGACGGCGCCGGACGACGCGATCAGCTTCGATGAGGGGCGCTACTTCATGGTGTCGTATCCCGGGGCGCGGAGCATCGTCGAGGTCCGACCGGGGGGCACTTTGGTCGTGGATCAGCGGCGCTGAGGCGACAAAACGTCACGATTCAGCACCGCATCGCGGTCGACAACTTGTGGACACCTTTGGGTTTGCTACACTCCAGCGGCGAATTCGCCATGTTCCAGATCACGATCAACGAAAAGGGCGGGCCGGCGAAGCAAGAGAGCTTCGACAAGAGCGAGATCACGATCGGCCGAGTGCAAGGCAACGACGTGATCCTTCCGAAGGGGAACATCTCCAAGCGCCACTCTCGGATCGTTCTGAAGGACAACAAGTTCATCATCGTCGACCTCAAGTCGACGAACGGGACGTACGTCAACGGCAAGAAGATCACCGCGCCGCAGGTGGTGAAA
>JAUHYN010000753.1 GCA_030426505.1 bacterium
CCTGCCCGTACCAGTCGAGCGCGCGCGTCACGGCGCCGTCGATGTCGTCCGAGAACTTGAAGCCGTTCCCCTCGCCCGTCTTCGGATCGAAGTTCGTGATGCTCTCTTCGAGGCCGCCCACGCCGCTCACCACCGCAACGGTGAGGTAGCTGAGCGCGTACATCTGCGGGAGGCCGCACGGCTCGAACCGCGACGGCATCAGGAAGAAGTCGCTGCCGCTGAGGATGGTGGGCTCCTTGGCGGGCGTGAACTTCCCGTCGTAGGCGACGTGGTTCGGGAAGTCCGCGGCGAGCTGCTGCATCTGATCGCGGATGGCCTCTTCGCCTTCGCCGCACACGACGAGCTGGAGATCCTTGCCGGCTTCGAGCGCGCGGCGCGCTGAGCCGATGATGTCGTCGATGCCCTTCTGCTGCGACATGCGCGCGACGACGCCGAACAGCGGCGCGTCGGGGCGCTCCGGGAGGCCGTACTGCTTCTGGAGCGCGGCCTTGCAGACCGCCTTGCCGGCCTGATCGTCGATCGAGAAGTTCGCCGCGATGTTCGGATCCGTCTCGGGGTTCCATGCGGCGTTGTCGATGCCGTTGAGGTTGCCCCAGAACTTGTCGTTCGCGCGCAGCGACTGGAGGACGCCGTGCAGGCCTTCGCCGCCGCCCTCCGTGAGCGTCTCCTTCATGTACTGGCGGCTGACGGTGATCGCGCCGTCCGCTTCCACGAGGCCGAGCTTCATCAGGTTGACCTGACCCCACGCCTCCGCCGGGCCCGTCGGATAGTACGTGCCGAGGTCGCCGAGCGGCGTGTTCTCGATGCGCGCGCCGTCGTAGCGGCCCTGGTACGCCCAGCCGAGGTTGTGGATCGCCATGACCGTCGCCGTGTCCTTGAACGCGGGATCCAGGTTCAGGTACTTCGCCGCCGCCGCGACGTGTGCGTCGTTGAGTTGGACGACGTCCGGGCGCTCGTCGCCGAGGATGTGACGAACGGCGACGGGGAGCGCGCGGCTGAAGAAGTCGTACCGCTCGAAGGGGTCGCCGTAGTCGCCGTACGAGTCACGGTACACGCCGTCGCGACCGCTCGAGTAGTAGTGGTCGTTCTCGATGAAGTAGTAATCGACGCCCTCGCGGTGGTCCTTGAAGAGGCCGAACTGCTCGGTGCGCGGGCCGTAGACCGTCCCGACCTCACCGGTCTCCTCGAGCTTGGAGCGATCGATCACGGAGTGGCGCGGCAACACCACGATCACGCGGTGGCCCTGACGCGCGAGCGCGGGCGGCAGCTCCTTCATCACGTTCCCGAGGCCACCGCCGTTCACGTACGGCTTCGACTCGAACGCAGCGAGGACGATCGTCATCTTGCCGGCCTTCTCGATCTTCGCCTTCGCGACCGACGCCGCCGCGGCGACGTCCGGCCCGTGGCGGCGCGCGGCCTTGTCGATCAGCGCGATGTCCTCGACCAGACCGACCTCACCGAGCTTGGTGATCGCCGCCTTCACGAACGCCTCGGGGAGGCGCGAGCGGGACAGCGTCACGACGAGCGCGTTGCGTCGCTGCGCCGCTTCTTCGCGCAGCGCGATCTCCGGGCGACCGGACGCGGCCGCGACCTCGGCGTCGCCCGCGCCGTGGACCGTGCGGAGGTCGAGCTCGGCCTGCTCGCGGATGTCGGCGTCGCGCACCGGGTGATCGAAGAGGCGGTGCAGCTCGCGCGCGGCGAGGTGATCGATCTGCTTGCGCACCGACGCCGGCGGCTTCGTGGCGTGGAAGGCGAGGAGCGCGTCGGTGATCGGCCCCGACTTCGGGACCTCGACGTGGCTCGACTGCTTGAACTTCGCCTGCGCGAGGATCGCGGCGCCGCCCGTGGTGACGCCCTGCGTGAGGGAGCGGACGACCTGCGGTCCGCCCGCGCGGCTCCACGCGTCGGCGACGGCGAGGTGGGGGCCGCGCTTGCCCGCGGTGCGGGTCGGGGCGTTGCTGGGGGCGGTCCCCTCCTCGAGGAGGGTCGCGTTCTTCCGTCCGAGGCGACGAAGGTCCATGGCCCCTGTTTTATCGGCGCCGGGTCCGTCGAGGTGTGTCGATAGGCAGAATTATCGCACATCATCGGGGCCGCCCCACCGATAATGAATTCGCCATGTTACGGAGGATCCCTGACCGCGCCGGGTTTCTCTCGGGGCCCACCCGGTTGGCCGTCGGGCGGAACCCGAAGACCGGGCAGCGCGCGCCCTCCGCGCAGGGCCCCGTCGCGCCGAACCGTCACCTCCCGGTGCAGGGCGAAGGCACGCTCGACGCGGCGACGCGGCAGCAGATCGTCGAAGGCCGCCACGCCGACCCGCACACGATCCTCGGCGTCCACGCGGTCGCGCTCCCCGACGGCTCGAAGGGGACCGCGGTGCGCACGATGCTCCCCGGCAAACAGATCTGCGCGCTCGCGTACGCCGACGGCGGCGTGACCAAGCGCGTCCCGATGACTCACCTCGGCGGCGGGCTCTTCGAGGCGGTGCTCACCGGGAGCGCGCGGCCGAAGGATCATCGCTTCGAGACGCTGGACGACAACGGCCGCACGACGAGCGTCGCCGACCCGTACGTCTTCGGCGTCACGATCGGCGAGCAGGAGCGCTGGCTCTTCAACGAAGGGACGCTCCGCAACGTCGCGAAGCACATCGGCGCGAACGCACGCACGGTCGACGGCGTGGACGGCTTCTCGTTCGTGGCGTGGGCGCCGAACGCTCAGGGCATCTCGGTCGTCGGCGACTTCAACGGTTGGACGAACGCACGCCACGCGATGCGCCGCCTCGGCGACTCGGGCCTGTGGGAGATCTTCGTCCCCGGCGCCGAGGCCGGACAGAAGTACAAGTTCCGCGTCGTGAAGAGCGACGGTGGCGTCGACTTCAAGTCGGACCCGTTCGCGAAGCAGTCCGCGCTCCGTCCCGAGACGTGCTCGGTGACCGCCGGCGCGTCTTCGTTCGAATGGAACGACGCGGCGTGGATGAAGGCGCGGCGCACGCAGGATCCCGCGCAGTCGCCGGTGTCGGTCTACGAGGTCCACCTCGGCTCGTGGCGGCAGAAGCCGCACGAGTCGCTGAACCACCTCGACGACGTCCCGCGCGCGCTCCACGAAGTGCCGCGCGAGCGCCTGCTGAGCTACCGCGAAGTCGCGGACCAGCTCGTCCCGTATCTCGTCGAGCAGAACCACACACACGTCGAGCTCGTCGGCCTCCTCGAGCACCCGCTCGACAGCTCGTGGGGCTACCAGGTCTCCGGTTACTACGCGCCGACCGCGCGCCACGGTGATCCCGAGGACCTCAAGTACCTCGTCGACAAGCTGCACGAAGCCGGCATCGGCGTGATCCTCGACTGGGTCCCCGGCCACTTCCCGAAGGACGGCGCCGGCATCGCGCGCTTCGACGGCACGCACCTCTTCGATCACCAGGACGATCGCCTCGGCGAGCAGCGCGACTGGAACACGCGCGTCTTCAACTACGGCCGCAACGAGGTGCGGACGTTCCTGCTCGGCAGCCTCCAGCACATGCTCTCGGAGTACCACTTCGACGGCATCCGCATGGACGGCGTCGCGTCGATGCTCTACCGCGACTACTCACGCGACGAGTGGATCCCGAACGAGTTCGGCGGCAACGAGAACCTCGAAGCGATCGACTTCATCAAGAAGGCCAACAACCTCGTACGCGCGCGCTTCCCCGGCGTGATGTGCGTGGCCGAAGAGTCCACTTCGTTTCCCGGCGTCACGAGCGCCGACGGCCTCGCGTTCGACACCAAGTGGAACATGGGCTGGATGAACGACACGCTCGAGTTCTTCAAAGAGGACCCGATGTGGCGTGGCGGCAAACTCGACACGCTCACCAACACGTTCATGTGGGCGCACTCCGAGCGCTTCGTCTGCTCGCTCTCCCACGACGAAGTCGTCCACGGGAAGGGCTCGCTCTTCTCGAAGATGCCGGGCGACGACGCGCAGAAGGCCGCCAACCTGCGCCTCCTCTACGGCTTCATGTGGTCGTACCCGGGCCACAAGCTCCTCTTCATGGGCCAGGAACACGCGGACCGCGCCGAGTGGGACTTCCGCAAGGGCCTCGACGTCGACCACCTCGACGATCGTCAACGCGGCATGCAACGCCTCGTCGCCGACCTCAACGCGCTCTACTCGAGCGAACCGGCGCTCCACCGCGACCAGTTCGATCCGGCCGCCTTCTCGGCGACGTTCCGCGACACCGAAAACGGCGTCGTCGGCCTCGCGCGCGGCAAGGACGATCCGATGCTGTGGATCCACAACGTCGGCGGCGTCGAACACACGAAGTACCGCGTCGGCGTCGACGCGCCCGGCGCCTACCGCGTCGCGATCGACACCAACGACACCAAGTACGGCGGCCACGTGGAGCCGACCAACGAAGCCATCGAGGCGGAGGCGACGCCGTGGCACGGCAAGCCGTACTCGATCGAGGTCTCGCTCGCGCCGCTCGGTTCGGTCGCGCTGAAGCGAGGCTGAGCCCTCCCCCAGGGTGGACCCACTCCCGGGCGTCCGCCATACCCCCGCGCGCGGATTCCCCCGATACGCGGTCCGGTCAAACTGACCGGCTATGCGCGCCCACGTCTTCGCACTCCTCGGGCTCCTCGCGTTGTCCGCGACGGCGTCCGCCTCCCCGATCGCCCGGCGCCCCGG
>JAUHYN010000754.1 GCA_030426505.1 bacterium
CGGCGCGCGTTGATCGAGGACCTCACGGTGGGCGACGTCCGAAGCTACGCGATCGGCGATCTCCTCCCGCACGGTTCGCTGCTCGTCGGCATCAGCACGACCACCGCCGACATCCTCGTCGCGGATCGGGAGATCGTCCGGCTCGCCGACGACGGGACGCTCGCGTCATTCGAGGACTTCAAGACCGCGACGCTCGTCCGCGGTCCTCAGCGCGTTGCGCCCACGCCGGTGTTCGACGAGGCCGCGGAGGCCGCGGTCGAGGCGCTTCGATCCGAGGACCCGGCGCTGGTGCAGCAGGCGATCGACGCTCTCGCCGACGCGGGGGAGCCGGTCGCCGATCTGTTGATGGCCCACGTGGCGTCGATCCTCCCGGTCCCGTCGCTCGAGTACGAGGTGCCGTCCGGCTCCGGGCGGATCGTGCGGCCGAACGTGCAGGGCGATCTCGTGATCGCGATCCTCGAGGACATCACCGGGCAGACGTTCGGCGACTCGACGGTGTTGGAGGGCGGTGAGCGCCGCGAGCTCGTGGACCGCTGGCAGCGCTGGTGGGGTCAGTGATCGTGTTCGCGCTTGAGGTCGCGCATCATCAGGTCGCGCACGACCTCCTTCGCCGGCTTGTCCTCGTAGAGGATCGCGTAGACCTGCTGGGTGATCGGCATCTCCACGCCGACCTTCTCCGAGAGGTCCCGCGCGGAGAGCGTCGTCTTCACACCCTCGGCGACCTGACCCATCTCGTCGAGGATCTGCTGCAGCTTCTTGCCCTCGCCGAGGCCGAGCCCGACGCGGCGGTTACGCGACAGATCGCCGGTGCAGGTGAGGACGAGGTCGCCCATTCCGGCGAGGCCCGCGAGCGTGAGTGGGTTCGCGCCCATCTTCACCGCCACGCGCGTGATCTCCGCGAGGCCGCGCGTGATCAACGCGGCGCGTGAGTTCAGGCCGAGGCCCAACCCATCCGCGCACCCGCACGCGATCGCGATGACGTTCTTGAGCGCGCCGCCGATCTCCACGCCGACGACGTCCTCGGTCGAGTACGCGCGGAGCCACTCACACGACATGAGCTCTTGAGCGCGCTGCGCGACGTCGTGATCCTTCGCGGCGATCACGACCGCGGTCGGCATGTGACCGGCGACCTCCTTCGCGAACGAAGGCCCGCCGATGAATCCGATCGGGTGCCCGGGCACGACGTTCTCGAGCACGGTCACCATCATGTCGAGGGTGTCGTTCTCGATGCCCTTCGACGCGCACAGGATCGGCACACCCTTCGGGACGAAGTCGCGCGCTTCGGCCCACACCGCGCGCGTCGTCTGCGAAGGGACGACGGACACCACGATCTCCGCGTCCGAGAGCGCCCGCTCGAGATCGCTCGTGGCCGAGAGGGTGTCCGGCATCTTCAGGTCCGGGAGGTAGCGCCCGTTGATCCGGGTGGTCTGGATCTCCTCGGCTTGCTCCTCGCGCCGCGCCCAGAGGCGCGTCGAGTACCCCTGATCGGCAAAGTGTTTCGCGAGCGCGGAGCCCCAACTCCCGGCGCCGAGGACGGTGACCTTCACGTCGCGAACGCTACCGCTGACGGAAAGTGGGAGCAACGTGGGCGCGGGGAGCGCTCGCGTGGTTCAGGGGGTCGGCGCGAGCGCGGGCCTGAGGACCCGCGCGCCGAGATCGGCGGCGAGGAAGGCGTCGAGGGGATCGTGTCCGTCGCCGAGCGGCCCGAGTGCGAGGAGGACGCGCGGGTCCTCGGAGGCTTCGACGCGGGTGAGCACGACGAGCGCGCCGGGGATCGCGGTCGCGATCCTCTCGACGTCGGCGGGGTCGTCGGCGACCACGAGGATCGTGCCGCCGAGGCGCCGCGCGAGCTCGAGCGAAGTGCCGTCTTCCGCGATCGCGGTGTCGAGTCCGCCGGTCGCCTCGACGATCAACAGGGACGTCCGCGCGCGCGCTTCCTCGACCGCGGTGACGAGATCGGTGAGCGTGAGCGCGAGCCCCGCGCGTCGCACGGCGATCGCGGGATCCTCGTGAGTGGGGAAGCGGTACGGCGAGGTGATCAGCGGCGGGAGGGGTTCGCGGACCGCGGCGCGGAGCGCGGCGCCGTCCCGCGCCCACAGATCGTGATCGTCGGAGTACGGGCAGCCGACCTGGACCGGCTTCATTCCGGCCGCGCGGATGTCGAGCGCGTCCGCGAGTCTGAGGAGGGTCATCGCGACGAGCGTCTTGCCCACGCCCTCCCTCGTCCCGAGCACGACGATCACGCGCGGACGATGCGCCGTTCTCGCGCTCGGGTCAAAACGCTTTGTCGCGGACGCGGTCGGGGCTACAACCCTCGTCGGTGGCGCTGCGTGACATCCTCGTTCGCGGGTTCTCGCGTAAGGTGTCGCCCTTTCAGCCGGGCCACCGCGTCGAGCTGTTGGTCGACGGCGGCCCGTTCTTCGATCGCTTCGTGGCCGCGATCGAAGCTGCGGAACACTACGTCCTCATCGAGTCGTACATCGTCGCGGCGGACGAGACGGGGTGGCGGGTCGCGAACGCGCTCGCCGAGCGCGCGCGGGCGGGCGTCGAGGTGGCGGTCATGTACGACGGGTACGGATCGATCACCCTCGACGAAGACTACGGCCAGTTCCGGCCGCTCTCGCTGTCGAAGCGGATCTGGCCGTGGTCGCAACGGAACCACCGCAAGATCCTCGTGGTCGACGGGCGCGTGGGGATCGTCGGCGGGATGAACATCGCCTCCGAGTACGACTCCGTGGATCGCGGCGGCGAGGGATGGCGGGACACCGCGGTGTGCGTGGAGGGGCCGGCGGTCAAACACCTCGAGCAGATGTTCAGGCTCTTGTGGCGCCACGAGAAAGCGGAGCGCCTCACGTCGACTCCGTTGGCGCCGCCCGAATATCCGGACGGTGAAGAGGTGCGCTTCCTCGGCAACTACGCGCGCCGCGACCGCGCGTTCATTCGACGCGCGTACCTCTTGGCGATCACGAGCGCGAAGTCATCGGTGCGCATCATGAACGCGTACTTCATTCCGGACCGCGTCATTCGCGCTGCGCTGGTGCGCGCGGCGAAGCGCGGCGTGCTCGTCGAGGTGATCGTCGGCGGGTCCACGGACGTGAAGCCTGCGCTCTACGCGACGCGCGCGCTGTACTCGAAGTTCCTCAAGGCCGGAGTGAGGATCTACGAGTGGCGCGACAAGGTGCTGCACGCGAAGACCGCGGTGATCGACGGCGAGTGGAGCACGGTGGGTTCGAGTAACCTCGACTACCTCAGCTCGTTCAGGAACCTCGAAGTCAACGCGGGCATCGCGGGCCGTCGTGTGGGCACCGTGATGGAGCAGCAGTTCGAAGCCGACCGCGTGCGCTCGCAGCGAATCGATCTGCAGCTGTGGCGCGCGCGCCCGATCTCGTGGCGCTTCTTCGAGTGGTTCTTCCGCGTGGTGGCGCGGACGTACTGAGCCGTAGGCGCCTCAGGGCCGCGGGAACTTCTTGTACCAGACCGGGTTCGCGACGCACGTCGCCTTCTCCTTCGTGACGCCGAGCCAGCACCGGTCCGGCCCGCAGTCACACCCGTCGCTGAAGGCGCGCCCACAGTTGCGCTGGGCGATCGAGGTGCACGAGTCGCGACACGTGTTCGAGAAGCGCTTCCACTCTCCTCCCACACGTTCGCACTCTTCGGTGCTCGACTCGAGGATCGGCTTGGTGTCGACCTTCGGAAGAGGGAGATCGTTGCACTTGGCGTGGTACCGCTTGTCGGCCGGCATCTCGAGGCGGCCGCGGTACTTCTTGCACAGCCTCTTCGTCTCGGCGCGCTGGTCCGCGCTGCGCTCTGTCCAGAAGGCTTCGGCCTTGGCGCGACGGGCGGCTTCGGCCTTCGCCTTCTTCTCGGCCGCGGTCGGCGGCTCTTCGGCCTGCACCTCTGCGGTACACGCAGCCGCGAACAGAGTGAGCGTCACGATCGCGAGCGGGGCACCTCGCGTGACTCGATCGAACACGCGCCCATCGTGCCAAAGATCCGCGTTCGGCGCGCGCCGCGTGACCGCTATCGCTTCGCGACGGTCTTCGGCTTGTCACCCAGCAGCTTCACGAGGTGCTGATGGGAGTTCTGCGTCTTCTCTTTGCGCGGGCAGTCGCGATCCTCGTGCTCCCCGCACTTCAGGTCTTCGTCGAGGAAGGTCCGCGCACCGCAGCGCTTCATGTAGGTCATCAGATCACTGCAGTGACGCGCGTGATCCAAGCCGTACGCGTGCGCGATCTCCATCCCGGCCGTCTCGCACATCGTCGTGACGTCGTTCTTCAGGGCGTCCGAGAAGATCAGCACCACCGCGTTCGGGATCGGCTCTCCGTTGAACGGTGCGAGGCCCGTCGCGTGGTGCGTCTCGGCGCGGCCGAGGTCCTCCGCTTTGCCGCCGACCACCGCCATCATGTACCCGGGCTCGAGCGGCCGGCGATCGACGATCGCGACGTCGTAGCGCTCGAACTTGCTCGCGACGCACGCGACGAACTTGTTCCAGTTCGAGTGGCTCCCCGCGTACGCCGGGATGAGCGCGAGCGCCTTGTCCTTCGGCACGAGGCTCGTCCGGTTCTTCGACGCCTCGTCCACGCCGTTCACGAGCTCCGCGCCCTCGCGGTTCAGGTAGATCACCTTCGACGGCATCACCGCCGGGATCTGGAGCT
>JAUHYN010000755.1 GCA_030426505.1 bacterium
GTAGTGGCCACCGAACGCCGGGTACTCGTTCTGCAGCGTGTTGAAGCAGTGCGGGCACGCCGTCACGATCTTCTTCACGCCGAAGTCGTTGAGCGTCTGCACGTTCTCCTGCGCGAGGGCGTCGAACGCGTACTCGTTGCCGGTGCGGCGCAGCGAGTCACCGGTACACTTCTCGTGCTGGCCGAGGATCGCGTACGAGACTTCGCCAGCGTCGAGCACCTTGGTGAGCGCCTTCATCGTCTTCTGCGCGCGGTTGTCGTAGCTGCCCGCGCAACCGACCCAGAACAGGTACTCGAACTCGTTCGCGGCCTCGCTGCCGCCCCAGTACTTCAGGCCGAGGCCCTCCGCCCAGTCGGCGCGCTTGTCGTGGCCGATGCCCCACGGGTTGTAGTTGTTCTCGATGTTCTTGAACGTGGTCGCGAGCTCCGGCGAGATGTTGCCCTCCATGAGGGTCATGTGCCGGCGCATGTCCATGATGTGGTCGACGTGATCGATCAACACCGGGCACGCGTTCACGCAGGCACCACAGCTCGTGCAGGCCCACAGCACCTCGGGCGAGGTCTGCCCGTACTGCTTCGTCTCCTCGCTCTCCGCGATCAGCGGGAGCTCGGGCGCGAGGTCGTCCGGGGCGGAGGCGAACGCGAAGATGCCGCGCTCCTTCAGGAGGCCGTCGCCGTTCGCGTAGAGGTTGTGGCGGATCTCGTGGATGACCTCCTGCGGCTCGAGCGGCTTCCCGGTGCGCCGCGCCGGGCAGTACTTGTCGCAGCGACCGCACTCCGTACACGCGTACGTGTCGAGGAGCGCCTTCCACGTGAAGTCGTTGTAGCGGCCGTTGCCGTAGGTCTCCGCGGTCTCGAAGTCGATCCGCTCGAGGGCCGCGCGGTGCTTCTCGCGCTTGTGGACGTAGATGTTCGGGATCGCGCCGAGCAGGTGGATGTGTTTGCTGTGCGGGATCACGTTGAGGAACGTGAGGAGCACGACCGCGTGCGCCCACCAGAACAGCTCGTACCAGAGGGTGCCCGCGCGCTCCTGCGGGACGCTCGCCCACAGCCCGGAGATCCAGCTCGAGATCTTCAGCGCGCTCGCGTGGTTCGCGACGTCCGGGTGGCCGCCGCGGATGCCGAACGAGGTGGCGAGGAAGTAGGTCGCCATGACCCAGAAGATGAGGCCGAGGATGCGGAAGCCGTCGACGGAGTCGTACGCGATGTGGTTCGGGCGGATCACGATGCGCCGGAAGAGCGCGATGAAGACGGCGAACATGACGACGAACGCCATGAAGTCGCCGCCGAAGAGGATGAGGCCGTAGACGGTGTCGCCGAGGAACCCGAGCGAGAACGAGGGGATCATGCCGCGCAGGAAGAACTCCGCGTGGCCGACCGTGATGATCATGAACCCCCAGAAGAAGACGACGTGGTTCCAGCCGAACTTCTCCTGGACGACCTTGCGCTGGAAGAAGACCAGGTAGATCACCTTCCCGAAGCGGTCGACCGGGTCGTCGAAGAGCCCCGAGATGTCCTTGCCGAGGCGCGCCAGGCGCGCCATGCGCCACACGGAGTACGAGAACGCCCCCATGGCCGCGGCGAAGAACAGCGTGAACAGGATGGGCTTCAGGTCCGAGTAGGCCGTGAGCATCTCGGGAGGTGAATAGCCGCCACGGGGCGCCCAAGCAATCCCAAACCTGACGAGGTGCGTTACTTGGGCGGGGTGTGGATCGTCCCGGTCTTCTTGCCTTCTTTCGCCTTCTGACGCGCGCGGCGCTCCTTCGCGAGCTTCTCGTAGCAGAGCGCGTCGAGCGTCCGGAACAGGTGCTGCTTGTTCACCTCCCAGCCGTACTCGGCCTCCCACGCGCGCCCCGCGGCGATGAGCGCCTTGCGCCGCGCCCCATCGCGCGCGAGGCGGACGAGCGCGGCCGCCATCTGATCCACGTCGCCGACCTCGAAGAGCTCGGCGGTGTCGTCGTCGAAGAAGCGCCCGATCGTCCGCGTGCGCGCGGCGACCGCGGGGATGCCCACCGCCACGTATTCGAGGAGCTTGGTGGGGAGCACCGAGTCGACGTGATCGTCGCGGTTCGGGATCAGGCCGATGTGGGCGTCTCGGATCGCGGCCGCGATCTCCTCGATCGGGCGGTGCTCGCCGCTCATCTCGAAGACGGGCGCGGCGAGCCCGAGCGACGACGCGAGCGCGGCGACTTCCCCCACGTAGTCGCCGCCGCCGAGCATGCGCATCTTCAGCGAAGGCTCCTGTTCGTGCGCCTTCGCGAACGCGCGCACGGCGAGGTCGCAGCCGTAACGGTGCAGCACGGTGCCGTGGTAGATGACCCGCACCTCGTCCTTCACGCGCGGCTCCTTCTTGCGCGGAGGGAAGACGTTCGGGTCCGCGGCGTTCATCACGATCGCGAGCTTGTGCGCGGGGACGCCGGCGTCGAGGAGGAGCTCGTACTGGTTCTCGTGTACGGCGATCACCGCGTCCGCGAAGGTGGTCGCTGCGGCCTGCACGACCTCGAGCGCGCCGCCGACGACGTCGCCCGCGCGGCCCTCGAACTTGACGCGGAAGAGGTCGGGCATGAGGTCGTGCATGTCGAGGACGACCTTCGCGCCGGACAGCCGCGGGACGAGCGCGCAGAACACCATCGCGTCCGGCATGGTGTGGATGTGGACGATGTCGAACCGCTCGGTGAAGTGCGCGGCGAGGAGCGGCGCGTGGACCCGCAGCATGAACGCGCCGTAGGAGGCGACGTACTGCACGGCCGCGCCGCCGCGGTACCGGGGCATCGCGAGGCGCACGACCTTCACGCCGTTCTCCGTGGTCTCCTTCGGGCGGCCCTCGGACGCGAGCGCGAATACGGTGACGTCGTCACCGCGGGCCGCGAGGGCCTCGGCCTCGCGCTTCACGCGGGGATCCGATTCGTAGTGCGTGTACGCGACGGCGGCGATCCTCAGGGGCACGGGGCGGGCTTGTACCGGCGCCGACCGAAGGCAACAAGGTAGGACCTTGGGGGACCCCGGGGTAGCGGGCGGCTCCGAAGGGGGGCAAGCTCAGCGTGTGCGGGTCTGTCCGCGGTGTGGTGCGGTCTACATCACGAACGTGCCGTGGTGTGGGATCGACGGGGAGGCGCTGGTCCATACGGAGCAGGATCCCCTCGTCGGGCGCGCGATCGAACGGTACGAAATCGTCGAACGTCTCGGCATGGGCGGGATGGGGTGCGTCTACGCCGCGAAGCACGCGGTGATCGAACGCGACTACGCCATCAAGGTCCTGTTCGGAGACTTCGCCGGTGACGACAAGTTTCGCGCGCGCTTCAAGCGCGAGGCGCAGTCGATCAGCAAGATCCGCCACCCCAACATCGTGCAGGTCGAGGACTTCGGCACCACTTCGAACGGCCTGACGTTCCTCGCGATGGAGCTCGTCCGCGGGCGCACGCTCGAGGACGTCATCGATCACGAGGCGCCGATGTCGCCGACGCGCGCCGCGGGGATCGTCCGTCAGATCGCCGCCGGGTTGCAGGCCGAGCACGAGCTCGGCTTCGTCCACCGCGACGTCAAACCGTCGAACGTCATGCTCCTCAAGACGGACGCGTACGACGGCGAGTTCGTGAAGATCCTCGACTTCGGCGCGGTGAGCCTCCGCGCGATCCCGGTCGAGGAGCGCCTCACCACCATCGGGCACATCATCGGGACCCCGGCGTACATGGCGCCCGAGCAGACGCAGGATCCGGGCGTGGGACCGACCGCCGATCTCTACGCGCTCGGCTGCGTGTTGTTCGAGATGCTCGCCGGAACCGTCCCGTTCACCGGCAACACCCGCGCGGAGGTGATGGTCCAACACATCACCCAACACGCGCCGCCCGCGCCGCCGAGTCGCGGGCTCGAAGAGATCGTGCGTCGGTTGATGGCGAAGCACCCGGAGGATCGTCCGCAGTCCGGCGCGGAGGTCGTCGCCGCGATCGAGGCGTTGAAGTTGGGGCTCCCGCCGCTGCCGAGCGGCGTACTCCCGAAGATCTCGACGTACGAGAGCGACCTCGCGTCGGCGGAGATCGATCAGGACGCGTTCCACTCCGCGCCGACGAACCACATGATGCTCGACGGCTTCGAGGGCCCGAGCGAAGCCGAGCTGATCGCCGCCGCGCGCGCGGAGCAGCCGACGCCGCCGTCGGACCCCATGGCGGAGGACGCCTTCCCGGCGCTCGCCGACGGCGAGGCCGACCACGAGGAGTGGGGCTCCACGTGGGGCGCGGCCGACACGGTGGACCCGGACTCCCTCCACCCCGAGACCCACCTGGTGGACGACCGCCGCGGGACCCAGCCGGTGCAGCTCCCCGACGCGCCCGCGACGGGTCCGCACGCCACGCTCGTCGTCCGCGAGCGCGAGACGGGGCGCGTCGAGACCGCGGACCTCGTGATCAACCCGGACACTCCGGCCGCCACACCCGACCTTCCGTCGCTCGATCAGGACACCGACGACGAGGGCGCCGCGCACGAAGACGTCCTCTACGAGCCGGCGCGGCCCGGCGACGATCCGATCGTCGACGAGGCCGGACCGACCCAGGTCGACTTCCGCATGGAACACGACATGGACTCGGCGCTGGTCTCGATCGACGCGGGCGAGCTCTCCGAAGAGCTCGGGCTCGATCATCGACCGCGCGTGG
>JAUHYN010000756.1 GCA_030426505.1 bacterium
CGCGGACGGCGGTATCGTCGAGGCCGACGTCGAGGCGACCAAGGTCATCATCTCCGGCGTCGTCGTCGGCAACGTCCTCGCGACCGAGGCGTTGATCATCGAGGCGACCGGCCGCGTCGTCGGCGAGCTCACGGCTCCGACCCTCAAGGTCGAGTCGGGCGCGCAGTACGCGGGCCGCCTGGACGTGGGCCGCATGGAAGCGAAGACCACGACCCGGCCGAATTACACTCACGAGGACGTCTCCGAGGAAGAGACGAATAGCTCCGATCTGCCGCCGCCGGTCCCGTTCGACGCCGCCCTTCGCGAGCGCGAGGGCGACCGTCCCGCGACCAAGCGCGTGCTCGTCAAGAAGCGCGCCTGACCCGGTTCAGCGACAAGAGAAGCGTGGGCATGGAGAGGCGCGTCGCGAAAGGAGTTCGCGGCGCGCCACCTTCGTTTCTTAACCGTACTCAACGAACACGTCACCGCACTTCACTGGCCTCCCACCGCCGCGCGCCGCATCGTCCGGGCCGGAGGGACGAACCATTGCGAGCGACGATCATCGGAGCGGGGATCGCAGGCCCCGTATTGGCCATCTTCCTGAGGCGCCTCGGCGTCGAGGTCACCGTCTTCGAGGCGCGGACATCCGACTGCCTCGGCTTCGGCGGGGCCTCCGTCGGCATCGCGCCGAACGGCATGAACGTGTTGAAGGCGGCGGGCGTCGCCGAAAGGATCCGCGCGGTGTCCGAGGTGTGCCACGGCGTCGACTACTTCGACGGCGAGGGGCGCCACATCGCCCGGCACGACGACTTCGATCACGGCGAGCGCTACGGGAGCCCGCGAATCGTCACGCGGCGCGCGCGCCTCGTGACGGAGCTGGTCGCCGCGGCGCGCGAGGCGGGCGCCCGGATCGAGTACGGCGCGCGGCTCGTCGATCTCGAGCAGGACGGGCGCGAGGTGCGGGCGCTCTTCTCGAACGGGCGCGAAGCCTCCTCGGACTTCCTGGTCGGCTGTGACGGCCTCCGCTCCGCGACGCGCACCGTCGCGCTCCCGGACGCGCCGGCCCCGGTGTTCTTCGAGCGCTTCGACTACGGAGGCGCCGCCCGGTGGAGCCACGCGCCGATCGAGATCGGTCGACAGGCCGTGGTGTTCGGGCGACGCGCGGCCTTTGCCGCGTTCCGGATGGACGACGACGAGATCCTCTGGTTCCACAGCGGCTCCGAACCCGAAGACGAACGCGCGGATCGTGAGCGGGTGATCGACGCGCACGCGAGCGACCCGGCGTGGGTGCGCGAGATCGTGGAGCGGACCCCGATCGTCCTCGGCCCGTGGCCCGTGTCGACGCTGCCGTCGCTCCCGCGGTGGTCGATCGATCGCGTAGGCGTGATCGGCGACGCGGCGCACGCGGTGTCACCGACCTCCGACCAGGGCGCGTCGCTCGCGATGGAGGACGCGATGATGCTCGCGCGGTGCCTCGAAGTGACGTGGAAGCCGGAGCGCGCCTTCGAGCTGCTCGTCGATCGCCGGCGCGCGCGCGTGGAGGAGATCGCGAAGTACGCTCGGCGCATGTCCTCGACTCGCATCGCGCGCTCGGCGCCGATCGGGTGGCTGCGCGACCGAATGCTCCCGATCGTCCTCCCTCTGAAGGCCTCGGCGCACCGGCGCCTGTACGACTACCGCGTGGAGGTCGCGCCCTGAACACTGGAGTGCTGAGGTCTCCGCGCGCTATACCGAAGACGTGCGATCGCTCCTCCTCGCCGCGCTCCTCCTCTGCTTCACGTCGACGGCGAGCGCCGCCGACGCGCTGCGCGTTCACGAAGTGGGCGAGGGCGATGCGGTCGTGATCCTGCTGCACGGGTGGGGCGCGCGCGGTGACGACCTCGTCCCGCTCGCGCGGCGCCTCGCGAAGGATCGGCCGGTGCGCTTCGTGATGCCCCAGGCGCCGCGGGCGCGCGAGGGCGGAGGGCGCGCGTGGTTCGATCCGCGCGCCGGCCAGGAGACCGCAGCGCAGGTCGCGTTCGCGCGGGCGCGGCTGGTCGAGCTGGTGAAGCGGATCGAAGCCCAGGGCGTGCCGCGCAGTCGCATCGTGGTCGCGGGCTTTTCGCAGGGCGCGATCATGTCGCTCGATCTCGCGATCCACGGGACGCAGGTCGCTGGCGTCGGTGTGCTCTCCGGGACGCGGCTCCCGATCTGGGGGAGCCTCACCGCGATGAAGGGGACGCCGGTCCTCGTCACGCACGGCGAGGCGGATCGCGTCCTCCCGTTCGACGCCGCGCAGAAGCTCGCCGAGGAGCTGGTCGCCGCGGGCGCGCGCGTGACGTGGCGCCCGTTCGACGGCGGCCACCGCATCCCGCCGGCGGTCGTCGCGGCGCTCGACGCGTTCATCGCCGAGACACTCACGAAGAAGAAGTAGCGCGCCGGGAACGGCGCCGCTCGGGCGCTACCCTCTGTGGACGGCCGACACCTCTGTGTACGGACAGCCACAAAAACAGTCTGAAACTTTCCGTGCGCGCGTCGACACGAAGGCGCGCGACGACCTACCCGATCCAACTCGGGAGGGGTCATGCAGATGCGTTCGAATCGAATCACCGTTGGGGTCGCCGGCCTGTTGCTCGCGGGGGCGTGTGTCCCGGAGGGCGCCGAATTCTCGACCTTCGTCGAAGACGACATCGAAGAGACCGCGGCGATCGCCGCGTTGTTCCACGCCGCCGCGGAGGAGTCGGGCGTCCCGCCGGACGTCCTGATCGCGGTCGTCGAGCTCGAGACCGGCTTCGTGCGTTCGACCGGCGAGGTCGAGTTCGAGGGGCAGTCGCCCGTGTTCGGTCTGTTCGGACTCGGCGGTGAGCGCCTCGAGCGCGCCGCGGACCTCATCGGCGCGGATCCGAACGCCGTGATGATCGACGACGCGACGAACATCCGCGCGGGCGCCGCGCTCCTCGCGGAAGAAGCGCGCGCCGCGGGGCTCACCGACGAGCAGATGTACGACGCGACCGCGTGGGGCCCTGCGCTCGCGCGCTACGTCCAGGTCGACGCCGACGTCGCCGACGCGTACGTCGACCAGGTGATGGCGCTCGTGCGCGAGGGCGTCGCGATCCCGCTCGACGACGGCACCACGATCGTCGTCCGCGGCGCCGGAGAGACGCCGACGGAGTTCGACACGACCGCATCCGGACTCAGCGCGCCCAACACGCGCTGGCTCCCGTCGCCGAACCACAGCTCGCGGAGCGGCGCCGACGTCCGCTTCGTCGTCATCCACACCTGCGAGGGGAGCTATTCGAGCTGCGTGTCGTGGCTCCGTCAGAGCCGCGCGCAAGCGTCGGCGCACTACGTGGTGCGCGAGGACGGCAAGCAGGTCGCGCAGCTCGTCGACGAGAACCGGAAGGCGTGGCACATCGCGGCGAACTACCGGCCGCACCTCAACGGCGGTCGCATGTCCGGGCTCGCGGGGCGCTCGATGAACTCGATGTCGATCGGCATCGAACACGGCGGCCGCGCGAGTCAGTCGCGTTGGCCGACGGCGCAGATCGATCGCAGCGTCAGCCTCGTCCGCAGCATCACGGCGCGACACAACATCCCGCGCGACCGCTACCACATCGTCGGGCACGGTCAGCTCCAGCCGGAGAACCGGAGCGACCCCGGCCGCAACTGGCCGTGGAGCTCGTACCTGCGTCGCATCCAGGGGACGACCTCGGTGCGCGTCGACAACTCGACGAGTGGGCGCTTCCAGGCGTCGGGGAGCTGGGGCTTCAGCCACTGGGCGAGCGGACGCGTCGGGCGCAACTACCGGTACCGCAGCCCGAACAGCACGAAGGACAACGCGCGCTACAAGGTGAAGCTCCCGTCGACCGGCCAGTGGCAGGTCTACGCGCGCGTCCCGGGCAACGGTTACAACACCGGCATCCGCTACGTGCTGCACACCGCCGACGGCCGCAAGGTCGTGCGCCGCGACGTGAAGAACCGCGGCGCGTCGTGGGTGAGCCTCGGGACGCACCGCTTCGCCGCGGGAGACGCCTGGCGCGTGGAGGTCGCGAGTCAGACGAGCGGCCGCGGGTACATCATCGCGGACGCGGTGAAGTTCGTGAAGCGGTAGAGATCGGCGGCGCCGCGGCGCCCAGTCCCGATCAGCGTACGAAGCCGGCGACGGGGACGACGACGTCCTTGAAACGCTCCAGCTCGATCGCGTCGTCGCGCCCGTACGTCTTCATCGATCGGTAGCGGCCGTCGCGGGGATCGCGGCGGACCTCGACCTCACCCGCCGGGACATCGACGATCCAGTACTCCGGGATCTCGGCGGTCGCGTAGAGGTCCGCTTTGACGTCGCGGTCGAAGGTTGCAGAAGTGATGGCGACCTCGACGACGAGGTGCGCGGTCGAGGCGAGCTCATCCGTGGCCAGCGCCGCCTGTCAGGGCCGCGCTTCGAGCCCGCGCTCGATCTCCTGGGCGATCGCGTGCACCGCGGCCAGCGGGCTCCCGATCGCCGACGGCGCCATCGTGATCGGGCGCCCGATCACCAGGTAGTCGGCGCCGTCGCGGATCGCCTCGAAGGGGGTGGCGGTCGCCTTCTGGTCGTGGGTGCGGGCCCACTCCGGGCGGATGCCGGGGACGACCTTCAGCATCTTGCGGCCGTCGGCGGTCTTCATCGGGTGGTCGCGGAGGAT
>JAUHYN010000757.1 GCA_030426505.1 bacterium
GGCGGACCCGAACAACAAGGAGGCGCAGAAGGCGTTCCAGGGCTACCTCGACAAGGCGCGCGCGGAGGCGAAGGCCGGCAACGACAAGGGCGCGGCCGAGCAGCTCGCGAACGCGAACATCGCGGCGGGTGCGACGGATGCGCTAACGGAGAGTGTGAAGATCGCGATCGATCACCTCTCGGAGAGCCGCTACGCCGAGGCGGAGCGCGGCTTCGAGGGCGCGCTGGAGATCGCGAAGACGTCGCAGGTCGCGAAGACCGGACACGAGATCGCGAAGTCGAGCCGCGAGAAGCAGGAGCAGGACGCCATCCGCGCGATCGCGGGGACGGGTGACCCGCGGCCGCACGCGAAGGTCCTCGGGGCGTCGCTGATCGTCGAGCCGGAGAGCCAGGCGGTCTCGAAGGCGCTCGCAGAGCTGATGAAGCGCGCCGAGAAGTCGGCGAAGCGCGGCGCGGACACCGAGACGGCGCAGGAGCTCGAGGCGGCGGCGCTGCTCGAGAACAAGGGCATCGAGACGGTGAAGGCGGTGACGGAGGCGTCGGCGCTCTACGCGAAGTCGAGCTTCGCGGACGCGCAGACCGCGTTCGTTCAGATCGGGAGCGGCATGAACGGTGACGGCAGCAAGGTCGCGAAGCTCGGTGAAGAGCTCGCGCTGTCGCGGCGCATCGCGCTCCTCGAGGGCCAGTTCGACGCGGCGAAGAAGGACAACGACGTGCTGCGCCAGGCGGACCTCGCGGCCCAGCTGTTGAAGCTCGATCCGAACCACCGCGAGGCGAAGAAGTCGATGGGCTCGCTCGAGAACAAGGTGGTCGAGAGCCGCGTGTCGACGGCCGAGACGCATGCGGCGCAGGGCAAGGCGGGCGTGGCGTACGTGTACCTCGAGCGCGCGCTCGAGCTCGACGAGAACGACGCGAAGGCGCGCGCGAAGATGGACGAGGTGAAGGAGACGCTGAAGAAGCGCCTCGACCTCATCATGGTCGTCGACGCGGTCCAGCGCGCCGACAAGGTGCGCGACACGGACTGCAAGGAGTTCGATCCGATCCTCCGCGAAGAGGTGATGTCGACGACTTCGCGTCGCACGGACCTCGGCGGCTACGTGCTGAGCCCGGCGTGGACGGAGACCTGGAAGAAGAAGGACCCGAAGGCGCCCGAGGTCTCGGGGAGCATCAAGATGACGCTCGAGAAGTGCCAGATCACCCCGTCGACCGGCAAGGCGGTGATCGGGTGGCAGATCCTCGTGCCGAACGGCGAGCGCGAGGCGGTGAAGGGCACGCTCGAGGCGACGCTCCCGTCGGGTGTCATCCCGCGTGACGAGCAGGACGGAGCCGGGAAGAACGCGCGCAAGGCGTTCTCGAAGCACGTCGCGGAGAAGCTCGGGGATCAGATCGAGGTCTCGCGCGACGCGACGGACGTGTGGATGCTCGTCCTCGCGGAGCACGCGATGGCGAAGGACGACGCGGTGCTCGCGGCCGACGCGTACGCGCGGTTGCGGATCAAGCAGCCGCTATCGGTCGACCCCAAGCGGATGAAGAAGGTGGAGCAGTACCTCGAGGAGAAGTTCCGCTGAGCGAAGACAAGCGCCGCATTCTCGCGATCGACCCGGGGACGAAGCGCCTCGGCCTCGCGCTCTCCGACGACATGCAGTGGACGGCGCAGCCCCACGAGGTGTGGCCGTCCAAGGGCACCGACGCGGACGTCGCGCACGTCCTCGAAGTGGTCCGGGCGAACGAGGTCGGGGAGATCGTGGTCGGGGTCCCCTACCGACTCGACGGCACGCCCAGCCGGTCGACCGAGAAGGCGCTCGTGTTCGTGGCGGCGCTGCGGGCGGCGGTGCCGGAGGGCCTGCCGGTCACGGAGCGCGACGAGGCGCTGACCACGTGGGCAGCCGAAGAGCGCCTGAAGGAGCGGGGGATGCTGCCGCGCGACCGGCGCAAGTTGGTGGACGCGTTCGCCGCCGCGGTGATCCTGCAAGAGGTGCTCGACGAGCGCGACGGCGCGTCGTGAGACGGTCGCCCTGGTGCGCCCGACACTTCCGTGGACGGCCGCGCACAAACCGGTATGCTCGCGGGCGATATGACGAAGCCCATCGAAACCATCCTGGTCATCGGAATCGGTAAGGTCGGCGCGCTGGTCGCGACGCTCCTCCACGAATCGGGCTTCAAGGTACGCGGCGTCGACGTGCGCCCCGCGAAGGATCGACCGTTCCCCATCGACAAGGTCGATATCGCCAACACGGACGCCGTGCGCGCGGCGATGCAAGGCAACGACGCGGTGGTGTCGTGCTTGCCGTACAACTTGAACATCGGCATCGCCCGGCTCGCGCACGAGCTCGGCATGCACTACTTCGATCTCACCGAGGACGTCCCGACGACGAAGGCGGTGATCGAGCTGTCGGAGTCGTCGAAGGGGATCATGGCGCCGCAGTGCGGGTTGGCGCCGGGCTTCATCGGTATCGTCGGGGCGTCTCTCACGCCGCTCTTCCAGACGCTGCGCAGCATCGAGCTGCGCGTCGGCGCGCTGCCGCGTCACCCGCGCGGGCTCCTCGGCTATGCGTTCAACTGGTCGGCGGCGGGTGTGGTGAACGAGTACCTGAACGACTGCGAAGTGATCTCGCGCGGCCGCAAGGCGCTCGTCCCCCCGATGCAGGGCCTCGAGACGATCGTCATCGACGGCATTCGCCTCGAGGCGTTCACCACCAGCGGCGGCCTCGGCACGATGTGTGACACCTACGAGGGGCGCGTCGAAGAGCTGAACTACAAGACGATGCGCTACCCGGGGCACTGCGGGCTCATGCGGTTCTTCTTCGAGGAGCTGTACATGAAGGAGCGCCGTCAGGAGGCGGGCGACATCCTCGTCAACGCGAAGCCGCCCGTGAACGACGACGTCGTCTACATCCACGCCGCCGTCGAGGGCGTGAAGAAGGGCCGCATGGCGCGCGAAGAGTTCGTGCGCGCGTACCGCCCGAAGCAGATCGCCGGCCGCCCGTGGCGCGCGATCTCGTGGACGACCGCCGCGAGCGTCTGCGCGGTGGTGGAGATGGTCTCGAACGGGACGCTCCCGCAGCAGGGCTTCCTCAAGCAGGAGGACATCCCGCTCGAGGCGTTCATGAAGACCAAGAACGGCGCGATGTACGCCGAGTAGGCGCGCCGCGCCCCGCCGCGAAGAAAGTCTGTCAGGATGATCGTCCCCGGGGGTACCTGTGGACGCGATGGGGCGGACCACCACCGACGCCGACCTCCTGAACGCCAGTCTCGACGGTGAGACGAGCGCGTTCGTCGAGATCGTCGAGCGCTACCAGCGACTGGTGTGCGGCGTGTGTTTCTCCGCCACCGGGAACTGGGCCCTCGCCGAGGACGTCGCGCAGGACACCTTCATCGCCGCGTGGGGCGCGCTCGATCGGCTACAGGAGCCGTCGCGCCTCGCCGCGTGGCTGTGTGGAATCGCGCGAAACCTCAGCCACAAGGCGCAGCGTAGGAGGCGGCGCGAGGTCCCGATCGAACACGAGCCGGTCGCGGAGGACTCACCGCTCGACGACGCGATCGCGCGTGAGGACGCGCGCCTCGTGTCGCGCTCCTTGGCTCGGCTCCCCGAACGCTACCGGGAGCCGTTGGTGCTCTTCTACCTGGAGGGGCACTCGGCGCAGGCGATCGGCGAGGCGCTCGGAGTGAGCGAGGCAGCGGTGCATCAGCGCCTGTCGCGCGGTCGTAAGAAGCTCGAAGCGCAGGTCAGCGCGCTCGTCGAGTCCGCCCTGTCGCGTCACCGCCCGAAGAAGGGCTTCACGGCTGCGGTGCTCGCGGCGATCGCGGCGGGCGCCTTCGTCGCGGACGCGAGCGCCGCGACGAAGGGGACGACGATGACGATGACGACGAAGATGAGTGCGGGTGCGATCGCCTTGGGTTTGGTCGCGGCCGGGTGGTACGCGGGCGGAGGTTGCGCCGAGCGCCGGTGCGGCGCGGCGAGCGACGCGCCGATCGCTTCGGCACCGACCGCGACGAACGCGCCCGACCCCGCGCCGAGCCCTTCGACGGCGCGCGAGGCGGTGGCGACCGTCCCGGCGGTGGTTCTACCGTCGCCGCCGGTCGAGGCGCCCGCGACGCCGGAGCGCTACGGCACGTACGCGCTCCGGGGCGTGGAGCAGGACTGGGCCGACGGCCGCATCGGGCAGCTCCTCGATCCGTGCTTCGAGGGGCAGGCCCCCGGGCGCTACACGTTCGCGATCGATCTCGACGCGGCGCAGGTCTCGGGCGTGCGGCTCGTGGGCGGGGACGCATTGGGCCTCGCGGAAGATCGGATCGAGGTGTGTGTCCGCGACGAGCTCGGCGCGTTCGGGCTGAAGGCGATCGCGGGCGAGGCGACCGAGCTCGACGTGTCGTTCGCGGAGCGGAGCGGACCACCGCCGTTCGATCCCGAGCTCGCGGCTGCATTGAATCTGGAGGATGCGCCGTCGCGCGGCGCGGCGGACGCGCCGATCACCATGGTGGTGTTCGTCGGATTCAAGTGTGTCTTCTGCGGCAAACTCCTCGGGACGATCGACCAGTTGCTCGACGAGTACCCGACGTCGCTGCGGGTCGTGATCCGTCCGTTCGCGTTGCACGACACGGACGTGGTGATCACCGAAGCGGCCTACGCGGCAAAGG
>JAUHYN010000758.1 GCA_030426505.1 bacterium
CGATTCGGAACGGGAGCAGCGGCGCGGTGGGATCCGCCGCCGCGCGCGCGCGCGTCCGCGCCCACTTCGCGGCACGGCGTGCCGCGGGGTCATCGCGCTTCTCGAGGATGCGGGCGCGCAGCTGCTCCGCCTCCTTCACGCGCCCCGCCGACTGCAGCGCGACCTCGGTCGCGACCGCGAGCGCGCCCGGGAGGTTCTTCCTCAGCTCGAGGAGGTTCGCGAGCGCGATCATCCCGTCCACGTCGCGCTGCCGGTTCTGCTCGATAGGGATCTCGCCGAGCGCGACGAGGCCCTCGGTGGTCACCACGATCGGCCCGGGCGCCTCCGGATGACCGCGCTCCACGGCGAGGACGCGCCCCGGGACGTGCGCGCGATCGAGGAGCTTCCCGTCGCGGTCGTAGAACACGACGTCGCCCGACTCGAACGCGAGCGCGACGCCGTCCGCGGTGGTGTCGCACGCGACGGGCTTCGCCGGCCCGCGGATCGTCGCGGTCTTCTCACCGGCGACGATGTCGAAGACCTCGACCGCGCCGTCCTCGTAGCCGACGCACCCGTACCGCCCCGCCGCGCCGAGGAGACGCGGCGCCGCGCCGAGCGGCAAAACGTCGCGCACCGGCTTCCCGTTGTGCGTCCGGAGCAACAAGAGCCCTGGCGGCGTGACCAACGCGATCACGTCGCGAGTCATGAGGACGTGGCGCGGGTCCTCGACCGGCGTCCGCCACGCCGGCGTGCGCTTCCCGGGCCGCAGCAGCGCCACGTCGAGCGCCTCCGCGCTCCCCTTGGGGCGCGCGAGGACCACGACGCCGCCCACGCTCGACGCGAGCGGGACGACATCGAGCGCCATCTGCCCGACCTTCCCGAAGCTCACCTCGAGCCACACCACCGCGTCGGTCCCCTTCACGCCGACCAGGCCGCTCGTGAGCTCGATGCGCTCCGGCCCCGCATCCTCGGGCAAGTCGACGGGGAGCTTCACCGACCACCGCGGACGCAGCGACTCGTCGAGCCGCGCCATGCGCTGACGGTCCAGCGTGATCAGCTGATCGCTCGCCGCCGCGACGAGGCCCCGGATCGGCGCGCCGCGATCCACGATCGTCCCGGTCCGCGGATCGAACGTCCACCGCTCGCCGATCCCGCGCCGCGTCTGCACGACCCAGCCCTGCTTGCGGCCGACCACCACGGGCTGCTCGCCGAGCGGCAACTCGAGCCGCCACCTGAGCGCGCGGTTGCGCGTGTAGCGGAGGAACGACATCCAGCCCTCTTCCGCTTCGGCGTGGCGACCGCGTTGACCGTCGACCTCGGCCCGCTCCGCCGCCGACGCCGCGAGCGAAGCGCGATCGATCGACGACTGCCCCGTCGCGAGCAGCGCGCCCTCCGCGCGCACGCGCCCGAGGATCGCGTCGGGGACGAACACCTCGCGTCGGAACGTCCGCGCGCGGTCGAACATCACCGCGGCCTGCCGGTACTGCTTGCGCTGGTAGCGGAGCTCCGCGAGCCCGAGGAAGCGATGCACCGCGAACACGTGCCCAACGTCCGCGAGCAGCGCGTCCACGCCCGCGGGGACCTCGAGCCCGACCTGCGACGCCGCGAACTTCGCCGCCGCCACGGTGTGCAGCTCGAGCTCGCGCGCCACGCCCGCGATGCGGATGCGCTTCGTCCCGGCCTTGGTCTGGACCTCGAGATCGATCGTGATGCGATCGTCGTCGGAGTCGACCGCGCTCACCGATCCGCGCACCACGGCGTCGAGGCCGGCGCGCTCGAGGTCCTTCGTGTCGACGACGAACGGTCGGCTCCGCACCGTCGCGCCGAGGCGCTCGAGGTGCTGCGCGACCACGTCGGAGACCCGCAGCGCGGCCCAGGTGTCGTCGCCGTCGGGTCGACAACCGCCCGGGCAGACCCCGGTCATCTCGACCACCGCGATCACCGGCGGCGGCCCCTTTTGCTGTTCGAGCTGCGCCGGGCTGGGCCACCACGCGAGGCGGAGCACTTCGGCGAGTAACGCAGCGAACAGGAACACGCCCTCTTCGGTCGCCAAGATCCGGACCCACGTCAAGGCGACGCCGCGCTCGGCCTCGTCCCAGCTTTCAGCGACCAGCGGCCAGCCGGCAGCGCCTCGGTGCGACGCTTCAGCGCCTTATGCACTCGGGAGATCTTGCTGCGGACTGGAAGCTGCTTGCTGAGGCCTCCTAGGCCATAACGGGCCCTCGCTTCGCGAGGGACCTTGGCACAGTCCTCGGACCGACCGCTCCGCGATCGGCCTCAGCCTAGGCCATAACGGGCCCTCGCTTCGCGAGGGACCTTGGCACAGTCCTCGGACCGACCGCTCCGCGATCGGCCTCAGCCTCAGCCTAGCTCTCAGCGACCAGCGGGCAGCCGGCAGCTCCTTCGGTGCGACGCTTCAGCGCCTGATGCGCTCGGGAGATCTTGCTGCGGACTGGAAGCTATTTGCTGCGGCCTCCTAGGGGACAAAGGCGGCGCACAGGGGTGTTATGTTCCGCGAGCATGTCCTCGAAGCTGTTCCTCGTCGCAGGCGCCAGCCTGCTCGTCGGCGGCGGCCTCGGCGCCTTCGTCACGCAGACCATCTACGGCGGCCACGCCCAGCGCGTGGATCCCTCGCCGGATCGGCCGCTGAAGTGCCCCGAGCCGAAGCCGTGCATCTGCCCGCCCCCGGTCGACTGCGGCGAGAACGGCGTCGTGCCCGACGGCGCCGAGCCCGTCGGTGAGATCGCCGCGATCGAGGTCCCCGACACGTCGCGGCCCGGCCTCCCCGCCTCCGCGCTGGGCCTGGCCACGAAGGCCGTCCGCGACGCGATCGCGCCGTGCCTGATCGACACCGAGGGCCTCGGCGGCAACGTCCTCCTGCGGCTCACGGTCACCGCGACCGGTGGCCAGGGCTGGATCCGGACCGCGGAGGTCACGAAGACCAGCGGCGAGGTCGCGGACGTGCCCGAGTGTGTCTCCGCCTACGCGCGCCGCGCGAAGTTCGACTTCGAGACCGAGGGCGAGACCGAGCTGCAGCTCCCGATCAAGGTGCAGTGAGGAATCAGCGGCCCTCGCCGCGGAGCATCGTCAGCGGCGTCTTGAAGATGATCTCCAGGTCCGTCTTCAGCGCCTCGAACGGGTTCTCCATGATCGCCGAATACGACAGATCGAAGAGGAGCTTGTTCGCGAACATCTTCGTGTCGCCCACGCCCTCCGGCAGCTCGATCGACGCCAGGAAGTCCTGGAGCGCCTTCGACTCGAGCTTGTCGCCGAACGACCCGTCGTAGTTCAGCCGGATCTGCGCGAGGCCCGTGATGCCCGGCTTGATGAGCCGCATCCGCTCCTGGAAGTACGGCACGCTCGACTCGATCTTCTCGAGCAGCTCCGGCCGCTCCGGCCGCGGCCCGACCAGGCTCATCTCACCCCGCAGCACATGGACGAGCTGCGGGAGCTCGTCGAGGCGGGTCTTGCGCAAGAAGCCCCCGATCGGCGTGAGCCGCGGATCGTTCTCCTGGGCGAGCACCGCGCCGGTCATCTTCTCCGCGTCCGTCCGCATCGTGCGGAACTTGTACATCTGGAAGGTGTGGTATCCGGGCCGGCGGCGGCGCTCGGTGTGCGGCGGGCGGCTCGGCGCGATGTCGGAGCGGCGCTCGGCGGCGCAGCGCGTCTGGCTGTAGAGGATCGGGCCCTTGCTGGTCAGCTTCACGGCCGCAGCGACGGCCGGGAACAGCGGCGCGGTGATCGCGAGGCCGATCGAAGCGCCGGCCACGTCGATGGCGCGCTTCGCGATCCGCGTCTTCCAGTCCATGGGGCCTCGTCGATCGGTAGCCCCTGCTCCGAGCCCGGTCAACCGCGCCCTCTTGCGGCTGCGTCCCAAATGGCGTTCATTGCGAGCCGGGGGATGTCGAACGACGTCGAGCAGTTCCGGTTCGTGGTGCCCGGTCGACTCGAGTACCGCGACGCCGCGCGAGCGTTCCTCGCCTACGTGTGCGAGCGCCTCGCCGGGCGCGGCCGTCTGCCCGCGGACCTCGGCCACCGCGTGATCTCCGCGTTCGTGGAGGCGTTCAACAACGCGGTCATCCACGCCTACGAGGGGGAAGCCACCGGCCCGGTCGAGGTCGAGATGGAGGTCCACCCCTCGCACCTGTCCGTCCGCATCCTCGACGCCGGTCGGACCTTCGTGCCCGAGCAGGTCCCGGAGCCGGACCTCGACGCGCTCCCCGAGGGCGGCCTCGGGCTCTTCATCATTCGAAACTTCATGGACCGCGTCGACTACGCGCGTCAGGGCGACCGCAACGTCCTCACCATGGAGAAAGATCTCCAAACGACGACCGAACGAGAAAGCTGAAACAAGGGATGCTGGACTACGACAAAACCGAACGCGGCGACGTCACCGTCTTTTCGCTCAAGGGGAACCTCGACGCGCTGACCTCGCCGTCCCTCAAGAAGGAGATCGAAGCGCTGCTCGCGGCACGCAAGATCAACGTCGTGTTCGACCTCGCGAACCTCGAGCTGATCGACAGCTCGGGCGTCGGCGCGATCGTCTCGCTCTTCAAGCGCGTCCGCACGCTCCAAGGCGACGTGAAGATCGCGCGCCTCGCCGGGCAACCCTCGGAGATCTTCAAGCTGCTCCGACTCGTCCGCGTCTTCGACATCCA
>JAUHYN010000759.1 GCA_030426505.1 bacterium
TCGATGTCGTCGAGATCGACCTGGAAGCCGTAGTTGTCCTCGATCCACACCACCAGCTCCATGATCGCGGTGGAGTCGATGACGTCCGCGAGGCCCGTCTCGCGATCGAGGTCCGCCTTACCGGCGGCGAGTTCGCTGCTGATGTACTTGAGGAGCTTCTGTTCGATCTCCGCCGTGTTGCTCATGGGCCGATCCCATACTCTCTGATTTTTTCGCGCGCAACGCTCACCCCGAGCCCTGGCTCGTCGGGAGGCAGCGCAAACGGTGCCGAGGCGGAGGCCAGCACATCCTGAGACAGCAGGTGCTGGTTCTGCCCCTTGCCGTCGAGGCAGTCGAACCCCGACACGCGCGTGGCGAACACCTCCGTGGCGCGCGTGAGAATCCCGGTCTCGCCCACCATCGTCCCCAGGTGGACCTCGATCCCGTTCGCCCGCGCGACCTCCACCACGCGCTGGCTCCGCACCAACCCGCCCAGCTTGCCGAGTCGCACGTTGAATACGTCGGCGGCGCCCATCGCCGCGATCCGCTCCGCGTCCGCGAGGTGGATCAGCGCCTCGTCGACCATCACGCGGTGCCCGGCCGCGCGGATGCGCGCGAGGCCCTCGAGGTCGGCCGCCGGGATCGGCTGCTCGATCGAGGCGATGTCGGCGCCGGCCATGGCGTCGAGCTTCTCGATCGTCTCGTCGACCGTCCACGCCTCGTTCGCGTCGAGGCGGATCGGGACCTTCAGCTTCTCGGCGACGATCCGCACGCGCTCCACGTCGTCCTCGAGACCGACCTTCACCTTGATGTGCCGCCGCTTCTTGAAGCGCAGCAGCGCGCAGTGCTTCGCGAGCGCGTCGGTCGCGACCTCGAACCCGATGATCACCCCCGCCGGCAGCGACTCGACGATGGGCGGCCCGAGGCACGCGCCCGCGCTGGTGTTCGTCGCGCGCCCCACGAGATCGAGGAGCGCGATCTCGAAGCCCCCGAACGTCGCGAGGCGGGGCTCGTGATCCTCGACCGCCGCGTCCACGAACGCGCGGGCGGCTTCGACCGAATCGACGCGCGCCCCTTCGAACGCGCGGAACACCTCGGCCGCGCCGCTCGCCTTCACGCTGTCGATCGTCTCGCCGGTCACGTACGCGCGCGGCTGGATCTCGCCCCAGCCCTCCAACCCGTCCGCGTGCAGGCAGACGAGGAGGGCGTCCGACGCGTGCCGCGCGTGGCTCGCGTGTTCGAACGATCCCTTGAACGGGATGCGGACGTGGAACAGCTCGTACCGTTCAATCGGCCCCACGGTGTCGCTCCAGGATCTCGAACCGCTCGACGAACCTCGTGTCGCGCACGAGGTGGACGTGTTTGTACTGCAGGTCCGCGCCGCCCGACGCGATCTTCTCCGCCTTCAGCGCCGCGTAGCTCCCGTCCGCCACGCGCCACAGCTCCGGCGCGCCGAGCCGGTGCGACTTGCGCTTGCCGGCGTACTCGCCGTTGTACTTCGACAGCGCGTCATCGAGCGCGCGCGCCGCGTCCGCGAGCGGCACCTCGCCGCGCGTCTCCACGAGCAAGACGTAGCGCGGCAACTCGCCGTCGACGATCGGCGCGAGCGTGAACGACTCGATCCGCTGCGCGTCGAGGAGCTCGGTCACCGCGGCCGTCACTTGCGCCTCGGTGAGCTTCTCCCCGGTGAGCGACGAAGTGCGGCCGGTGCGGTGGAGGAACTCGACGACCGGCGTCGTCCCCTCGAAGCGCTTCACCCGGACGACGTCGCCGATGTCGTAGCGGTACAGCCCGGCGCGGTTGGTGAGCACCACGACGTACTCGCCGCCGACCTCCGCTTCGTGCGGGAGGATCGTCTCGGTCGACTCCTCGGGGCGCAGCTCGTAGAAACAGATCCCGATCCCGAGCGCGCCACCGGACTCGCCGTCCTTCAGCGGGATCGCGAGTATCCCCTCCGACGCCATCGAGATGTAGTCGCGCACCGCGACGCCCTCGAGGTGCGGTGCGAGCCGCTCGAGGTACGGCGCGAGCATCGGGGAGCGCCACGACACCGCGAGCTCGAGGGCGGGGAAGGCCTCGCGCGCGGGGAGACGCGGCGAATCGTCGCGGAGCATGCGACGGAGCGCTTCGGCGCGCGCGGGGTTCGGCGCGGTCTGTTCGAGCACGGCCGCGCGCGCTTCGTCGTCGATGGAATACGCGTCGGACAACGTCCCGTGTTCGACGTCGGCGAGGAGGCGATCGAGGTCGTCTTCGAGCTTCTTGAACAGCAGCAGGATCGTGCTCGGGTTGAGCGCCATGATCGCCGTGAAGTCCTGCTCGAGGAGCACGCGCGCGATCGCGTAGTAGCGCGCGTCGTGGTCGGCGATGCGCGATACGACGCGCGGGACGACCGGCGCCTTGCGCTGCGTGGCGGCGGTGACGCTCGCCCAGTACGCGCTCTCGGAGCTCGTCGGGAGGCCGCCCGGCGAGGGCTCGGGGCGCCCCGCGTCGGAGAAGTTCGTGACCATGCGGCCCTTCGCGACGTTCGGGTGTTGCGAGAATACGAGGTCCCAGAAGATCCCGAACGCGCGCGACTTGTCGCGGATGAAGCTCTGCGTGACGGGGATGTACTTGGGGCGCGACGTCGATCCGCTCGTCGTGAAGAAGCGCTTCGTGGGCTCGACGGTCAGGACGCCCGATTCGTTCGCGTCGATGCGTTCGACGTCTGCTCGGAAGCCCTCATAGTCGCGGATGGGGACGGCGCGACGGAAGTCGTCGACGCTTCGAATCGAGGCGAAGTCGTGGCGCCGGCCGAAGTCGGACTCGGCGTTCGGCGCCAGGATGGAGTCGAGGAGCCACGCCGACTGCACACCGTTCGAGTCGGCGAGTGCGGCCATGTAGGCCTCGGCTTCACGCTTTCGGAACACACCCGATCGATACAACGGATGCGCGTCCGATACGACGTTGACCAAACATTCGGGACGTAACAGACACGTCTCGCAGCGCCCGCGTCATGCTCTTCAACTCGATCGAGTTCCTGGTCTTCTTCCCGATCGTCGTCACGCTCTACTTCGGGACGCCGCACAACCTCCGTTGGTTGTTGCTGTTCGTCGCCTCCTACATCTTCTACATGTTCTGGGTCCCGGAGTACGCGCTCCTGATCGTGCTCTCGACCATCGTGGACTACGTCGCGAGCAATCGAATGGGCGCCTTCTCCACGAAGGCCGAACGCAAGCCGTACATGTGGGCGAGCGTCGCGGTGAACCTCGGGCTGCTGTTCTTCTTCAAGTACTACAACTGGGTGAACGAGAACGTGACGTCACTCGTCGGCACGAGCGTGCTGCCGCTGTCGCACCTGATCCTGCCGATGGGCATCTCGTTCTACACGCTGCAGACGATGAGCTACACGATCGACGTGTACCGCGGGCGCCTGAAGCCCGAGCGGCACTTCGGCGTGTTCGCGCTCTATGTCTCCTTCTTCCCGCAGCTCGTCGCCGGTCCCATCGAGCGCGCGCCGAACCTCCTCCACCAGTTCTACGAGAAGCACCGGTTCGATTACGCGCGCATGACGAGCGGCCTGCGCCTCATGGCGTGGGGCCTGTTCAAGAAGGCGGTAGTCGCCGACCGCCTCTCGCTGTTCACCTCGAGCGTCTACCACGAGCCCCAGGCGCAGACCGGCGTGACCCTCGCGGTCGGGACGGTGCTGTTCGGCTTCCAGCTCTACTGCGACTTCTCCGGCTACTCGGACATCGCGATCGGCACCGCGCAGATCATCGGCTTCGACCTGATGGAGAACTTCAAGCGGCCGTACTTCTCGAAGAACATCGAGGAGCTCTGGGGGCGCCGCTGGCACATCTCGCTCACGAGCTGGATCAAGGACTACATCTACAACCCGCTGGCGTTCATGGCGCGCCGGAGCAGCAAGGCGCGCAAGCACTTCAACATCATCATCATCTTCCTCATCACGGGCCTGTGGCACGGCGCGGCGTGGCGCTTCGTGGCGTGGGGCCTCCTCAACGGCGTCTACGTGTTGCTGCACGTGCTGACGGAGCCGCAGCGCCGGTGGTTCCGCGAGAAGACCGGGCTCGATCGGTTCCCGAAGGTCCTCGCCGCGTTCGGGATCTTCTTCACGTTCTCGATCTTCGTGATCGGTTCGATCCCGTTCCTCGCGAAGGACCTCGACGACGCGTGGCACATCTTCACGCACATGTTCTCGGGTTGGAGCCTCGACGCGCTGAGCGCGTTCTTCGCGCAGACCGCGCGCACCAGCGGGAAGATGAACTTCGTCCTCGGGATCATCGGCGTGACGATCCTCTTCGTCATCGAGATGTTCCAGGAGCGCGGCCGCATCCGCGACTACCTCGACACGAAGCCCGCGTGGATCCGCTGGTCCCTGACGTACGGCCTCGTCCTCTACATCGCTCTGTTCGGGGTCTTCGACCACGACGAGTTCATCTACTTCCAGTTCTGAGGCGGTGACGAAGTGAAGAAGAAGTTCCTCGTCCGCCTCGCGATTCACGCTGTCACGCTGCCGCTACTGTTCCTGTTGTTCTACCGGCTCGCGTTCGTCGGTCACCAGTGGATCCGCACGCGGAACGACCCGACCGCGCTGTACGTGATGGGCGACTCACGCGTCGTCCACGGCCTCGATATCGTCACGCTCGAGAAGGACGTCGGC
>JAUHYN010000760.1 GCA_030426505.1 bacterium
AGTGCGGGCGCGCTCAGCGTGAGCGCCGCCGCCACGACCGCCAGCGCCGCTCGCTTCATGGCGCTTCGGAGGCCTGCGGCTCCAGCGGCGGGATCACGAACGTGTCGAACGTGTCGCCGTCGAGGTTGATGGCGCGACCGACGAGGCTCCGTCGCTCCACGTCGAAGATGACGTAGTGCGGCTCGGTCCGCACGACCTCCGAGAACCAGCTCGGGCTCATGCGGCGGATCGGCGCGCCGCCCGACGCCGCGACGAAGTAGGTCACGCCGTCGATGCGTTTGGTGCGTTCGTAGTTGTGGTCGTGCCCGGCGAGCACGACCTCGACGCCGAAGCGCGGACAGAGCTCACCGAGGATCTCGCGCATCTCCATGTCCGAGCCGTGCGCGCCCGCGGAGTAGGGCGGGCGGTGCAGCGCGACGACCATGAACATGTCCTTCTCGGCGCCGTCGCGCATCGCGGACTCGAGGAACTCGTACTGCGCGGAGCCGCGGCGCGACTCCTCTTCGGAGTCCATGATGATCACGCGGACGTCGCCCCAGTCGCGGAAGAAGTAGCGCTGGTTGTCGGCGTAGCGGTTCGCGAGGATGAAGCGCTTGTAGTGGTTGCGCTGCGAGAGGTCGTGGTTGCCGAGCGCGGCGATGAGCGGCGCCGACGCGACCACGGGCGCTTCGATCGTATAGAAGAGCTCCCACTCGTCGAGCACGCCGCCGGACTCGACGAGGTCGCCGCTGTGGACGACGAGGTCGACGTCCTCCTTGGCCATGCTCTCGATCAGCGCGCGGTGGACCTTGTGACCGGTGCGCGTGTCGCCGAACGCAGCGAAGCGGAAGCGGCGCCTCGGGCTACGCCCGCCGCGGAACCGGATCGGGCCGACCTCGCCGATGCTGCTCTCGACCGTGTACGTGAGCGGGATGTCGAGCGGGAGCTCGTCGAGCTCGGCGACCCACAGGCCGTCGACGCGCTCGGCGGTGACGCTCGTGGCCTTGGAGGTCGTGCTCGTGTCCGTGCGCCAGGAGACGACCGGCGCCGCCTCGAGCTCGTCGTGCCCGACGACCACGGCGACCTTCCCGCCCTCCACGTAGACCAGGTAGGGGCCGATATCGAACGGGTAGTCTTTCGTGAACGATGCGGCCGAGGTCGGCGGCGGGAAGTTCTTGGGATAACAACCCGCCGCGAACACGGCGGCCGAGAGCACCGCGAGACCGAACCGAACACCCATCTGGAAGACTGCCGTAGCACAGCCGCGATCCGTCATGAACTGGTCACTAGACTTCAGTCCGGGCGTTCGAGGGCCGCGAGGGCTTCCTCCAACTCGTTGCGCTGCGCGCGCGCGTTGGCGAGGCGCTCGTCGGCGCGCGCCTTCAGTTCGCGCGCGCGGACCAGTCGCTCCTCCACCCGGGAGACCTCCAGCGCGGCCTGCGCCGCGTCCTTCTCCAGCTTCTCCTCCCCGATGCGCAGGGCCTTGAGCTCGCCGCGGTAGCGCTCGATGCGGTCACGTCGCGCCTTGGCGCGGGCCTCGGCCTCGATCGCTTCGCGGCGCTTGCGCTCGGCGTCGAGGTCGATCGTATTCGCGGGCATCGCGCGATCGGTGGTGTCGTTCGCGCGCTCGTCGGAGCGCGCCTTCGGGGTCGCGCGGGGCGGGGCCCGCCGCGGTGCGGCGTCGGTCCCCGGCGAACGTCTGACCGGCTCCGCCTTCGGTTTCGCCGGGACCATCGCCCCCGCGAGCTGCGCGGCGAGATCCGAGAAGCCCGCGTCCGCGACGTCCTCGGTGAGCTGGCCCCGTAGGAGTTCTTCGCGTCGGCTCGGTTCGACGGCCGCGGCGCGCACGGAGCGGGCGATGCGATCGAGGTTCGGCTTCGTCGCGGCGTGACCGGCTTCGGTGAGGAGCCGCTCCGCGGTGTCCCCGACGGCGTGCAGCGCGTCGCGCTCTTCGGCCATCGCGGTCGCGAGCGCGGGGCGATCGTCTTCTTCCGTCCCGCCGAGCTGCGCTGCGCGCACGCGATCGAGCGCGGTGAACAGCGCGGTGAGGACGCCTGGCTCGTGACGCACGAGCTGGTTGATCGCCCACGCGCCGAGGCTCGGCTTCTTGAGCTTCTTGACCTCGGCCGCGTCCTCCTTGCGACCGGCGCGCTTCAGCGCCTTCGCGAGATCGTTGCGTCGCTCGACGAAGGCGTCGAGGGGGCCGGCGTAGAGGTCGTCGAGCTCGGACGGATCCACGAGCGGCGGTTCAGCCGCAGCTGTTGGTGGCGGCGGTCGCGCAGACGCCGCGCGCGTTGCAGCTCTTCACCGCGGCGGACTCGACGCAGTCGCTGTCGTCCGGATCGCAGACGGTACACGGGTCACCGCAGTCCTTGTCGCCGCAGGCGTCGTAGCCGCCGCACGCGGGGAGCGCGAGGAGCGCGAGGAGGAGACCGGTGGAGCAGAGGGCGGCGAGACGCTTCATGGGCGCGGATGATCAGCAGGAGGCGCGGCATCGAGCAAGCCCAAGCTCACTCGCTGTCCGGTCCGAACCGACTCAGCTCCCACAGGCGCGTGTACTTCCGGAACACGTCGAACGCCTGCAGCCCGGCGATCGTCAGACCGAGCGCGCCCTCCAGGAAGCCGCCTCTCAGGACGTAGACGCGGAAGAACCGCCAGCCGGTGTGGCCGAGGATCGTCCACGCCGTGGCGCGTCGGCCGTTCGCGTGGGCGTGCTGCGCGAACCCCTCCGCGTAGGTCTTCGACTTCGCGATGTAGTGCTCCATCGAGCGGAAGGAGTGGTGCTCGACGTGGCCGCTCAGGCGCCCCGTCGACCCGTCGGGGAGGACGCGGTCGTGGACGGGGGTCTCGAGATCCCAGCGCGCGCGTTCGCGTCGGATGAAGCGCACGTGCGGGTCCGGGTAGTAGCCGCAGCGCCGCACCCAGTCGGAGCGGAAGTAGTTCTTGAACGGCGCGAGGTAGACGTCGACGCCGTCTTCGCCGCCGCGCTCGACCAGCGCCAGGATCTCGTCGCGCAGCGCGTCGCTGACGACCTCGTCGGCGTCGAGGTTCACGAGCCAGGTCCCCGTCGCCTGTTGGCGGCCGAACTCTTTTTGGTCGTTGGCGTTCTTCCAGGGGCGCTCGACCACGCGCGCGCCGTGGCGCTCGGCGATCGCGACGGTGCCGTCCGTCGAGCCGGAGTCGACCACGACGATCTCGTCGCAGAACGACAGCGACCGAAGGCAGGCGTCGATTCGGTCGGCCTCGTTCCTACAGACCACCAGCCCGCTGATCCTGACCACCGTGAGCCTCGCTTAGCCCACGCGCCCGTCGATCGGAAGCGTCAGGACGCGGAGCATCGCTTCGCCCCACGCCTCGATCGACGCGTCCGCGACCGCCTCGCGCGCCGCGGCGCCGAGCGCCTCGTGGTCCGCGAGGGCACGGGTCAGGGCGTCGGTGATGCGGTCGACGTCCTCGGGATCGTCGACGCAGAGCGCGTCCAACGGCGTGCCCGCGAAGCGCTCGGTCGCGCCGATGCGGCGCGTCGCGACCGAGGCGCGCCCGCACGCGGCGGCCTCGAGGACGACGCCGCCGAAGGGATCGTAGCGGCTCGGCGCGATCAGGACGTCCGCGGCGCGGTACACCCGCTCCATGTCGCGGCGCTCGCCGGCCCACAGCACGTGCTCGGGGAGCTGGGCCGGCGCGGCGGCGCGCCCCACGTAGACCAGGCGCGCGCCGGCGCGTCGCGTCGCTTCCACGGCGGTGTCGAAGCCCTTGCGGTGCGGGTCCTGGCCAACGAAGAGCGCGAGGGGGCGGTCGTCGCGCCAGCCGAGGTCTTCACGCGTGCCGGGCGCGAAGCGCTCGAGGTCGGTGCCGTTCCACACCACGTGGATGCGTTCGCGCGCGACGTCGTAGTGGCGCACGAGCTCGTCGGCGACGCGGTGACTCGGCGCGACGAGGTGCGGTGAGCTCGCCGGTCGAAGGCGCGCGCGTTCGAGGCGGAGCGCGACGCGATCGAGCACCGGTCCACCGCGCGCGCCGGGGTGGTCCTTCGTCGCGGCGAGGAACTCGGCGTGGGTGCCGCCGCCGAGGCGATAGACGTCCTGCTCGACGCTCGGCCCGAACCCGATGACGCGATCGACGCGGCCCTCGCGTCGCAAGCGGTGGACGAGGCGCCGCGCCGACCACGCGTAGCTCAACATCGCAGCGGTCGGATCGAAGCGGACGCCGGGGAGGACGTGGACGTGTTCGGCGGGGAGCGCGTCCGCCGCCGTCTCGTCGGCCTTGTGGCAGTAGACGGAGACGGCGTGGCCCGCGCGGTGAAGGTAGCGCGCGAGCTCGAAGGCCTGCCGTTCGTTACCGCCGCGCACGGAGAAGCGGCGGATGAGGAGGGCGATGCGCACGCTCCCTGGCGTGTATCAGAAGAAGTAGGTGAGGCCGAACGATCCGAAGAACCGGCTGCCGATCCCGAACAGGAGGTCGCCCTCGCCGGCGGCGAACGCCAGGCCGAGGTCACCGTGCAGCGCGACGTTGTCGACGAGGAACACGCGGATCTGACCGACGCCCTCGATGAGCACGAACGTCTGGTCCTCGCCGGGGCTGTTGAAGACGTGGCCGAGGCCGGCGCCGACGCCGAGCGCGAAATCCGCGCGCTTCATCTCGTGGACGG
>JAUHYN010000761.1 GCA_030426505.1 bacterium
GTCCCCCTCACGATTGTCATCGTAGCCGTCGCGACCGTCTTCGCGTCGATGTCGCGCGTGACCAATGCGTTGGTCGATCTCCGCATCCACGAGTTGTCATCCCTGGAGAACGAGGCGGCGCTCCACCGCGCCGGCTGGGACCTCGATCTCGTGATGCGACACGGCGCCGAACGCTGCGCGCGACTCGGCGGCGCGAGCACGATCGTCGCGGCCGACATCAGTCGCGTCGCGCAAGACCTCGAGGCGCGCCTCCTCCGCTCGACCGGCTCGCACGCCAAGCTGCTGCGCGTCAGCGAAGACTACGTACGCCTCGCGGACACCCTGCAGAAGGATCCCTCCTGTACACACGTCGCGTCGGTCGCGTTCCAGCGCAAGCGCGCGATCCTCGACGAAGACCTCACGAACGTCTGGGTGGACCGCATGCACGGGCTCCACGACACCGTCATCGCGCGCGAAGAAGAGCTCCGCGAGCTGATGACCGCGACGTTCTTCGGCGGCCTCGTCCTCGTGAGCATCGCGCTCGCGCTCGCGCTCGCAGTGTCATACGCGCTCGCGCGCAGCGTCACCGCGCCCCTCGCCGCGCTCGAGGGCGTCGCGCGCCGCCTCGGCGGCGGCGAGCTGGAGGCCCCCGTCCCGCAGGTCGGAGGCGCCGCCGAGCTCGTGGAATTCCAAGGCGAACTCGAGAGCATGCGCGGACGCCTCGCAGAGATCGACGCACTCAAACAGGGCTTCATCGCGTCGTGCTCGCACGAGCTCCGCACGCCGCTGTCGAAGATGCGCGAAGCCCTCGCCCTCCTCGCCGACGGCGCGACGGGCCCCCTCGAAGACCGACAGCTCCGCGTGGTGGGCATCGCGCGCAACGCCTGCGAGCGGCAGATTCGGACGGTGACTTCGATCCTCGATCTGTCGCGCCTGCGCGCGGGGACGCCGCTCCAGATCCGTCACGCGACGCCGATCGATCGGATCGTCGACGACGCCATTCACCAGGAGCGCACGGAGGCCGAGGCCCGCGAGGTCGAGCTCGTGACCGACGACGCGATCGGGACCCGCGCCGACATCGACGGCGCGCTCGTGGAGCACGCGATCGCCAACCTCATCCGCAACGCGGTCTCCGTCTCGAAACCCGGACAGGCCGTGACCATCCACCGACGCATCCGCCTCGACGACGAAGAGGCGTGGTACGACATCGAGGTCGTCGACGACGGGCCCGGCGTCCCCAAGGACATCGAACGCTCGATCTTCCTCCCCTTCGTGACCCACGCGCCGCGCACGTCGCCGAAGCGCGTCGGGGTCGGACTCGGGCTCGCGTTGGCCCGAGAGGTCGCCGAAGCGCACGGCGGCCACCTCCAACTCGTGCGCCGCGAACGAGGGACCATGTTCCGCTTCTCCGTACCCATCGAACACCCGACCGCGACGGGCTCCGAGTCGTCGCTCGATCCGACGCGAGGCGCGTGGGTCGCATGAGCGCGCTCGACACCCCGGCCCAGGTCCTCGTCGTCGACGACGAAGAGGACCTCTGCGTCCTGATCGCGATGCGCCTCGAGCACCACGGCTACGCGGTGACCACCGAGAGCTCCGCGCGCGGCGCCCTCGAGTTGCTGTCGCGCGAACACTTCGACGCGGTCATCCTCGACCTGCGCCTCGACGAAGACGACGGCATGGACGTCTTGGAGCGCATCCGCGTCCACGATCCGGACCTGCCGGTCGTCATGCTCACCGCGCACGGCAGCATCGAGACCGCGGTCGAAGCGATGCAACGCGGCGCCTACGGCTTCCTCACCAAGCCCTTCCACGACCGCGAGCTCATCCAAGAGCTCGAGCACGCCCTCGAGGGCTCGCAGCTGCGGCGCGAGGTCGCGTCGTTCCGTCGCATGATGGGCGCGACCTCCGGCGACCAGCTCTTGCTCGGCGGCAGCGAAGCGATCTCCGGAGTCCGCGAACTGCTCGCGCGCGTCGCCCCCTCGGACGCCAGCGTCCTCGTCAGCGGTGAGTCCGGCACGGGTAAGGAGCTCGCCGCGCGCTCGCTCCACGTCCTGAGTACGCGACGCGACGGCCCGTTCACCGCGGTCAACTGCGCCGCCCTCCCCGCCGACCTCCTCGAGAGCGAGTTGTTCGGCTACGTGAAGGGCGCGTTCACCGGCGCCGACCGCGACAAGGAGGGCCTCCTCGCCGCGGCCAGTGGTGGGACGTTGTTCCTCGACGAAGTCGGCGACGCGCCGGCGAACGTGCAAGCCAAGTTGCTACGGGTCCTTCAGGAGCGGCGGTTCATGCGTATCGGCGCCGTCCGCGAAGAGCCCTGCGATGTGCGCGTGGTCGCCGCGACGAATCACGATCTCCGCGAGGACGTCGCGAACGGGCGCTTCCGAGAAGACCTCTTCTATCGCCTCCACGTCGTGCCGATCCAGATGCCGCCGCTCCGCGATCGGTGCGAGGACGTCGCGCCACTCGCCGACCTGTTCTTGCGGCGCGCCGCGCAGCAGCACGGCACGGCGCGCGCGCAGCTCCTCCCCGACGCCGTCCACCTGCTCACGCGTCACACTTGGCCGGGCAACGTCCGCGAGCTCGCCAACGTGATGATGGGCGCCGTGCTCCTCGCGCGGGACGGGCGGGTCGGCGTCGACGAGCTCCGCGCCGTGATGCCGAACTACGAGCCGCGCGAAGCCAGCGCCCGCGAGTCGCCCCGCACGGAGTCGACCCCGACGCACCGACGCGCCGAGCGCGACCTGTTCGAGGCCGACGACGGCAGCCTCCTCACGATGCGCCAGGCCCGCGAGCGCTTCGACCGCGCGTACCTGCTCGAGGTCCTGCGTCGCGGCCAGGGCAACGTGAGCGCCGCGGCGCGGACGGCGGAGCGCAACCGAACCGACTTCCACGACCTGCTGCGGCGCCACGGGATCGACGCGGCGGCGTTCCGTGACGTCGCGTCCAACGACGGCTGACGCCCAGAATCGAATTGCCTCCCCGCGCCCGGACGCGCCAAGCTCCCCGCGTCCGATGAGGGAGGTGAAGCGCTCCAGCGCCCCGGTCGCGCCGATCGACGCGCGCCCGGTCGTCGATACCCACGGCTCCACGCCCCGGACTGCCCTCCTCCCGGATGCTCCGGTCACCGCCGCCGCCGATCGGACGCGCGCGCTCGACGCCGCACTCCACGCGCTCCCGCCCGGCCTGAGGGCTTGCGCGAAGGAGACGGTGCTCGGCGACGCCCTCGCGCTACACGCCCAAGGTGTCCCGCTCGATCCGAGCAGCGCCGCTCAGTTGCTGTTCGCGCTGCGCGCTTTCGATCTCACCCGCGGAGATCTCATCGCCCTCCGCAAGCACGTGCTTCGCGAGCTCCCGCCCGAGCGCGCCGCGCTCCACCGCGCGAAGGCCGCGAACGTCTCGAACCCCAAGCCCGAGCACATCGTCACGTTGTTGCTCGCGGGGACGGCGTCGAACCCGAAGGCGCCGCCGGTGGTGTCGTCACTCGCGGCGGCCAAGGATGCGCTCGACGATCTCCTCGACGACGAACGCTCGTTGGTGAAGGAGCTCGCGGAGCACGGGCCGGATCACGATCGGTGGTTCGATGGCTCCGATCTCACCGCCGCCGAGCGCATGGCCGCGCTCGAGCCGCGCATCGTCGAACAGCGCGGCGTGGTGGAGAGCTTCGCGCGCTGGGCCGAGGCGCGCTTCGGCGATCAGGTGGCGCGGTATCGGAGCGAAGGGCGCGCGGTGGACCCGGGCGACGCCGCGAAGCTGCTCTACGCGCTGCGGCGCCAACAGGCTTCGTCGAGCGAACTGACGAGCCTCCGCGACGCGCTGATGGAGGGCCGCGATCGCGCGACGTGGCCGAAGAGCGCCAAGATCGATCCACCGACGGTGAAGAGCCTGTTCGCGCTGATGAGCGGCGTGGAGGCGGCGTCGACCCACGCGGAGCTCACCGCGCAGATCGCCCGCGCGGAGGGCCCGCGCGCGGAGGCGCTCGAAGCGATCCGCGATGGCCTCGTCGAGATGCCGGTCGAGCTCCTCGCCGCGCCGATCGCGGCCTTCGGCGAGACGGGACGCGCCGTCGCGCCGCACCACGCAGCGATCCTCGCCGAGACGCTGGACGCGATGCGCCTCGAGCGCCCGCAGCTCGACCGCGTCCAAGAGGCGTTGATCGACGCGCTGAACGGCGCGCACCCCGAGGCCCACGACACGATCCGGGCCGCCGATAACACGCGCGCGCTGATGAAGGTGCTCACCGGCGAAGTGTTGGGGCGCCCGCCGATCCCGCTCGACCGAGCGAAGCTCACGGACCTCATCGCGAAGACGCAAGACGCCCGCGGCGCGGCGACCGAGTCCCGACTCCGCCTGCTCGACGATCGTCGCCCGGCGGACCTCGGCCCCGAAGAGCTCGAGTCCCTCGCGAAGATCGATGCACACCTCGCCGCGACCTCCGCGCGACTCGAAGAGCTGAAAGAAGCGCGCGCGGGCGTCAACGCCGTGCGCGGAGAGCGGTGGCTCGATCGCCTGGAAGTCGACGTCCTCGCCGGCGGTGCCGTCGGCATCCCGGGCATCTTCTCGGGATCGGTGATGGGCGGCGTGAGCGTGGACGAGGCCGACCCGACGACCGGCCGGCGTGAGAAGGGCCTCGTCGGCTACGCG
>JAUHYN010000762.1 GCA_030426505.1 bacterium
TGGTTCGTTGCCCTCGTTTCAAGCAGGCGTCTGACGGTGAAGATCGATCCCCTGGGCTTGCCGGCCCGTGAGCTGTCCTTTCGTGTCCGGTCGGGTGCCCTCAGCGCCGAAGCGGTGGCCGCCACCATCCTGGAGCGGATCGCGCGCAGCAACGGCACGATCAACGCCATCGTGGAGGATTGTGCCGAGGAGGCGATGCTGTCCGCGCAGGCCATCGACGCGCGCGTCGCGGCGGGCGGGGGCCGCAGCACTCGGCGATCGATCTTGCCGTTCGGCGTGAGCGGGAGGCGGGGCAGACTCACCAGGCTGCTCGGCACCATGTAGTAGGGCAGCTGCGCGGCGAGGTACTCGCGGAGGCTCTGCACGTGCGGCGGGCCGCCTTCGCCTTCGAAGACGACGTACGCGACGAGGCGGACGTCGCCCGGGCGATCCTCGCGCACGACCGCCGCCGCGTCGCGGACGGTGGAGTGTCGACGTATCGCGGCCTCGATGTCGCCGAGCTCGATGCGGAACCCGCGCACCTTCACCTGATCGTCGAGGCGCCCGAGGCACTCGAGGAGCCCATCGCCGCGGCGGCGCCCGAGGTCTCCGGTGCGGTAGGCGACGCGCGTGGGATCGAGCGGGTGCCGGACGAAGCGCGCGCGGGTCTCTTCGTCGCGCCCGAGGTAGCCGCGCGCGAGGCCGACCCCCGCGAGGTAGATCTCGCCCTCGAAGCCGTCCGGTACGACACAACCGGTGGCGGACACCACGTACGCTTCGTAGCGCGACAGCGCGTGGCCGATCGGGACGCGCGTGTCGTCGCCGAGTTGGAGCTCGTGCGCCGTCGCCCAGATCGTCGCCTCCGTCGGGCCGTACAGGTTCACGACGCGCCCCACGCGCGACATCAACGCGACCGCGAGGTCCGGCGGGAACTGCTCACCGCCGCACAACGCGACGAGGTCGGCCTGACCCCGCCAGCCGTCCTCGACCAGCATCTTCCACGTGGCGGGCGTGGCTTGCATGACGGTGATGCCGCGCTCGAGCTTGGACGCGAGCCCCCGCGGATCGCGCGTCGTCGCCTCGTCGGCGACCACCACGGACGCGCCGGCGTAGAGCGGGAGCAACAGCTCCATCAACGCGATGTCGAACGAGGGCGTGGTCACCGCGAGGAGCTGCGCGCCCGGGCCGAGCTCGATGACGTCGAGCATCGCCGTGAGGAAGCCGGCGAGGGCGCCGTGCTCGACCTGCACGCCCTTCGGCTTGCCGGTCGAACCGGAGGTGTAGAGCACGTACGCGAGGCGATCCGGCGCGGGCGGCGCGACCTCGAGCGGGGCGTCGTCGTGCAGCGCGATCTCCTCGCGGTCGGAGTCGAGGGCGACTACGCGCGCGTTCGCCGGTGGACGCAGCTTCGGGACGTACTTGCCGACCGTGAGGACGATGCGGGGCGCGGCGTCCTCGAGCACGAGCGACGTGCGGTTGCGCGGGTGGTTCGGATCGATCGGGACGAACGCGGCGCCCGACAAGTGAATCGCGAGCATCGCGATCGGGAGATCGACGGTGCGGTCCAGACAGAGCGCGACGCGCGCCTCGGGGCCGGCGCCGTGCCCGATGAGATAGCGCGCGAGCCGCGAAGCGCTCCGCACGAGCGTCGCGTAGTCGATGTGCTTCGTCGCGTCGCGCGCCGCGATCCGCTCCGGGTGTTCGCGCGCGCCGGCGAGGATCGTCGGCGCGACCGCCGCCGTGCGCGGGAGCGGGCGCGGCGGAGTCGGAGCGGGCGGCGCACCGCCAGGGAACAGATCGATCGCCTCGAGCGGCCGATGGGGCGTGCGGACGATCGCCTCGAAGCACGCCGCGAGGTGCCCGGCGAGATCGTCCGCGGGCGCGCCTGCGCTGAAGGCGTCGTCGGCGAGATCGCACACCAGCGTGTACGAACTTCCGCGGCGCTGGAGACGAACCGAGAGGCTCGGGAAGTCGCGCTCCTGCACGCGGGGCACCCACGTGCGACCGAGGAGGCTCGGCGCGATCTCCGCCCGCGCGGCCACGCCGTCGAACGCCGACACGTCGAGATCCGTGATCGTGATCCGGACGTCCTCCGGGCGGCCGCGCAAGGGTTCGGGCGGGTGCCGTCGATCCTCGGCGGTGTCCTGCAGCGTCTGATCGGCGCGCGCGAGGAGCGTCTCGCCGGTGTCGTCCGGTTCGATCCGCAGCGAGAGCGGGAACCACGCCGTCATCGCGCCCACGCCGGGCCGCGGCCTCAGATCGGTTGGGACGCCGATGTTCGTCGTCGCGCTCCCCGTCGCGCGCGCGACGAACGCGGCCGTCGCCGCCCACGCGACAAGGAGCGCGCGCTCGAGCTCGACGCCGTCGAGCGCGGGGAGCGGGCGCGCCTGCCGCCGCACGCCGAGGCGATTCCAGCGCGCCGAGTTCCCGTAGAACGCGATCGGATCGCGACGCTCGGGACCGGGCGCCGGCTCGGGTGCGCTCCACCGGTCCAGCCCCTCTTCGCGGAGGAACGCGACGAACGCGTCGTCCGTCGGCACGACGCGCCCGGCGTAGGCGAGCGCGGTGCGGTTGGCGAGGCGCACGAGCGAGGCCGCGTCGATGACCGCCTCGTGCGCGCGCAAGGTCCAGCACGCGCGGTCGTCGGCGAGGTAGAGCGTCGACGCGAACGGGCGGTCGACGAGATCGAGGGGCGCCCGCGCGCGGCTGGCGATCGAAGCGGCCCAGCTCCGCGGTGGCTCGAACACGATCGCGGTCGCGCGGTCCGCGCCGTCGAGCGCCGGCGTCGCGTCTACGACGCGATCGAACGCGGCGGCGAGGCGCTCGGGGACGATCGGATGTGCGAAGTCGACGCGGAGGGTGAGGTCGGCGGAGAGGCGCTCGCTCGCCGAGACCCAGGCGAGGTGACGGGCGACGGGGCCGAGCGCGTCCGTCGATTCGGTCGTTTCGGCGACCGCCGCGAGCCGATGGACCCACGACGCATCGGCTCCCGATGCCACCTCGTCAGTTAGCGCCGATTCGGCGGTGGGTTCAACTCACTGGCCGGCGACGCGGCCCGGGTCCCGGATTCAAGGCGTGGGGACGTTGTCCCAGGTGGGCTGATCCTCGATGGCGCCCACCATCCAGTCCTGGAGGACGACGCCGAAGTGGGTGACCTGCCACAGCGGGCTACTCATCCAGACGTGGCGGGTGCTGGTGGGCATGTAGAGCTTGAAGTTGTCCACGTCGCCCACGAGGTTGTCGCGGAAGTCTTCGAGGCCCATCTGGAAGCGCATCGGCGAGTACGTCCCGGGGAAGCCGTTGATGTTCGCGCAGTCGTTCACGCCGAAGCCATAGAAGCCGCGGATCGTCTCGTCGGCGTTGCTCGAGATGAGGCCGAAGCGACGCGTGGGATACGAGGTCTTGATGTGATCGAGGTAGCCCTCGATGAACGAGCCGTCCATGTCGATGCAGTCCGGGCAGGTGGAGAGCGGGCCGTCGTCCATGCCCCACGTGTTCATCCAGTGCTCCTGCAGGCAGGGCGCGATGAAGGCGTCCGACATCGGCGGACCGGAGTCGTCGATCAGCACCACCTCGATCGCGTCGCCGAACGCGTTCTGCACGTGCTCGAAGTTGAGCATCGCGCCGAAGCCGCCCGCGCTGACGCCGGTGAGGAGGACGCGGGTGAGGTTCGGGAACGTGGGGACGATGCGCTCGAGGAACAGCGTGAGGTTGTTGTACCCGTTGAAGTAGTACGACGAGCTGCCGACCTGCGTCTGACCGGACGTCCCCGAGAAGACGTCGCCCGAGCAGTACGGCACGTACACGTACGACCAGTCCGCGAAGTAGTTGTTCGCGGCCATGCGATCGAACACGGACGCGGTGAGCGCCGAGTCGCGGCTGAACTTGTTCTGCCCGTAGCCGTCGGTGTTGGCGGTGATGAAGCAGGTGCCGTCGTTGAAGCACGCGTTGCCGCCCATCAGGAAGATGACGAGCTCGGTCGCGTCCTCGTGGATGTTCACGCCGAACCCGGTCGGCGTGTCGTTCATGCAGCGGCTGTCCGGGACGTCGACCCAGGTCCACGTGTCGAACGGGGCCTCGATCGGGCCCATCGTGGAGGGCCCGGCGTCGCGCTCGGGGCCGCCGTCGCGGGCCTCGTCGACGCCGCCGTCGCGCGCGGCCTCCTCGCCCGCGTCACGCTCGACGCCGGCGTCCCGTTCGGTGAGGAGGCCGTCGTCGTCGGAGCGGTCGGATTCGCCGCAGGCGACGGCCGAACAGAGGAGAATGGGGAGCCAGGCGCGCTTCATGGAGGCGCGAAGGGTAGGGACTGTGGTCCGGCGTCCACAACCGCCTGCCTACGTATCGGGTCCCGGGGAGAATTCGGGGCCGAGGCGTGCGAACCTGGAGTAGGAATCCCCGCCGTGATCCGCCCGAGCGCAGCGCCGACCTCCCTAGTGCCAGCGTTCGGAAGTCCGCTCCGCTTTTCGCGGCTCCCTTCGCGCCTGCTCGCCGCGCGGCCTGTCGGCCGCCCTTGCGGGCTCCTCAGTTGTTGGGGCCCACCCAACGCCTTCCGGAGCGCGACGACCAGACACGAAGGGCGCTCGCGAAAACTCGGAACGGACTTCCGAACGCTGGCACTAGTACACGTTCACAGGGAA
>JAUHYN010000763.1 GCA_030426505.1 bacterium
TGCGTCGAAGGAGCAGTCGTCGTCGAGGCACTCGACGTGATCGAGTCTGGCGATCGCCGGATGGTCACGTTCGGCTTCAGCGACGACGAGGCGTTCGCCGTCGGGCTGACCTGCGGCGGGACGATCCACCTGTTCATCGAGCCGTTCGACTGGGGCGCCTACGAGGCGCTGCGCGATCCGGTGGCGAACGAAGAACCGGTCGCCCTCGCGACGATCGTCGAGGGGCCGGGGACCGGCGCGAAGATCCTCGTCCGGCCGGATCGCGAACCGCACGGGTCGCTGGGTGATGTCGACCTCGACCGGGTGGTCGTCCGCGACGCGCTCGGCGAGCTCGCGGCGGGTCGCTCCGGCCTTCGTCACTACGGCGAACACGGCGAGGCCCGCGTCCTCGCGGCCTACCTCGCGACCCACGACAAGGACGCGGAGCGCGCGCTCGCCCTCGCCGAACGCGAGCTGAAGAGCCGCTCCGACCTCTACTCGCACGACGCGCACGCGTGGGCGCTCTACCGCCTCGGTCGCTTCGATGACGCGCTCGCGGCCGCGAAGCGCGCCAACGCCCACGGCACGCCGGACGCCACGCTCCTCTTCCACCTCGGCGCGATCCAGATCGCGACCGGCGCCAAGGCGGAGGGCGTGAAGAATGTGCAGGCCGCCCTCGACCTCGATCCGCGCTTCCACCCCACCGGCGCCGCCGAGGCGAAGCGCCTGATCGAAGGCGCCTAGGAGTCCGCAGCAAATAGCTTCCAGTCCGCAGCAAGATCTCCCGATCGAATCAGGCGCTGACGCGTCGCACCGAGGAGCTGCCGGCTGCCCGCTGGTCGCTGAGAGCTAGCGGACGCCTAGCGGGCCTTATTCGGCGCCCCACCTACCGCTCACGCCCGGACTCGGGGACAATCACGCCCCCTCGGTGAGTCTCTCCACCCGAATGATGCTGGTACTCGTGGTGCTGGTGGTGACGACCGCCGTCGCCTCGGCCGGCGCGATCGTCCAGGAGCTCGACGAGCAGCTCGTCCGCTCCAAGCGGACCGAGCTGCGGCGGGAGGTCGACGTCCAGGCGGTGCGCTTCCAGGACCGCGTCGACGAGCTCGTGCGCGACGTGCGCGTCCTCGCCGGGACGCCGCCGATCCAGGGCATCATCCGCGCGACCGAGGCCGGCGGGATCGATCCGAAGGACGGCTCGTCGATCGAGCAGTGGCGGCGGAGGCTCGAAGTCATCTTCGCCGAGATCCTCGGGAGCAAACCGACCTACCTCCAAGCGCGGTACATCGGAATCGCCGATGGCGGTCGCGAACTGATCCGCGTGGAGCGTTCGCTCGGGAGCGACGTCTCCGTGGTCGACATCGACGACCTCCAGCAGAAGGGCGACGAGCCCTACTTCCGGGCGACGATCGCGCGCGGCGCCGGCAAGGTCTACCTGTCCCAGATGAACCTCAACCGTGAGAACGGCGCGATCGAAGAGCCCCGCACCCCGGTCCTCCGCGCCGCGCTCCCGATCTTCGGCTCCGACGGTGAGCCGTTCGGGATCGTCATCATCAACCACGCGCTCGCCCCGTCGCTCGAGGCGATGGTCACGGTCACGAACTCCGCGCACCGCTACTTCGTGGTGAACGCCGAGGGCGCCTACCTCGCGCACCCCGACCCCGCTCGCGCATTCGAGTTCGAGGACGGCGCGTCTACGCGCGTCACCGACGACTTCCCGGAGGTCGCCCCCTTGATCGCCGGCGAGGTCGACGACGTGAACCTCCTCCTCGAGGCCGGCGTGCTCTCCGCGCGGCGCCTCCACTTCGGTCCCCGCGACCAGCAACAACACCTCGTCCTGATCGCGACCACACGCTTCGACGACGTCACCGCGATCTCGCGCTCCGTGCTCGAGCGCGCCATCGTCGTCGTCACGGTCTTCGTCGCGTTCGCGCTCGTGATCGGCGTGTGGCTCGCGAACAGCGCGACGGCGCCGATCGTCTCGCTCGCGCGGACGGTGCGCGAGCACGCCGCGGGTGGGTTCGAGCCGCCCGCGGGCCTGTCGTCCGAGGCGGCCGAGCTCGCGGACGCGCTCGCCGACGCCTTCGAGCGCATCGATCGCCACACGCGCGATCTCGAAGCGATGAACAAGGAGCTCGGGCAGTTCGCGTACATCGCGTCGCACGATCTGCAGGAGCCGGTGCGCACGATCTCCAGCCTCGTCGGCCTCCTCGCGGAGCAACACGGCGCGGGCCTGGACGACGAAGCGAAGACGGCGCTCGGCTACCTCTCGGAGTCGAGCGCGCGCGCGACGGCGCTCATCCACGGGTTGCTCGAGTACAGCCGGTTGGGGCGCGAAGCCGTCCCGACCTCGGTCGACCTCGAACGCACGCTCTACGACGTCCAGCGCGACCTCGACACCCGAATCCGCGAGACCCACGCAAAGATCCACGTCGGTCACCTCCCCACGATGACCGTCTACGAGACGGAGGTCCGGATGCTCTTCCAGAACCTCCTGACCAACGCGATCAAGTTCCAGCGCCCGAATCAGACCCCCGAGATCCACGTCTCGGCGACGTCTCGCGATGGTACGTATGAGTTCGCGGTCGAGGACAACGGGATCGGAATCGCGCCGGAGCACCGGGAGCGGGTGTTCCTCATCTACCAGCGCCTCCATAATCGCGGCGTGTACGAGGGGACGGGGATCGGGCTCGCGCACTGCAGCAAGATCGTCGCGCTCCACCGCGGTCGAATCTGGGTGGAGGAGAGCGCGGCGGGGGGCGCGCGGTTCTGTTTCACGCTCCGCGATCTCACCGGCTACGAGGGGGACGACGCATGAACAAACTCACCGAGGTGCTGCTGGTCGACGACCTACCGGCGGACAATTTCCTGAATCGGTTGCTGCTCCAGCGCATGGGGATCGCGGAGAAGATCTCCGTCGCACTCAACGGGCAAGAGGCGATCGACTACCTGACTACGCCGGTGGACGGCGCGCTCCCGGACGTCGAGCTCATCATCCTCGACATCAATATGCCGGTGATGAACGGCTGGGAGTTCCTCGAGGCGTACGACGAGCTCCCGGAAGAGGCCCGGGCCAAGGTCGTGCTGATGATGCTGACGACCTCGATGAACGAGGACGACGAGAAGCGCGCGCACGAGCTGAAGATGGTCGACCGCTACTCGATCAAGCCACTCACGGCCCCCGCGCTCTACGCGATCCTGGAGGAGTGCTTCCCGGGGCGCTTCTCGGCCTGACTCACTTCGCCTTCTTGCGGCGCTTCATCTGATCCCGCGGGACCATCGGCTTCGAGAGCTGCTTCAGGATCGGCGCCGTGTCGCAGTTCATCTCGGACGTCTTCGGCGCGCTGCACTTCTTCTCGGCGCACACCAACCCTTCGGCGCAGTCGCCGCCGATGCACGGCTCGCCTTCGCCGCCGACCGCGCCCTGCGCGCAGACGCCCTCGCGGCAGCGGTGGTCCGGTCCACATTGCACGTTGGAGATGCAGCGCTCGCCGACCGCGATGAACGCGCGACACGTGTTGCGATCGCAGAAGCCGTCGCAGACGGGGCGCGTCCGCTCCACGTGATCCTGCCTGAGGTACGTGACGAGTGGATCGACCGCCGTGTTGCATGACGAGCGCGGCGGCGCCGGGGGGCCGCATCGGCCGAGGTCGGTCGGACCGGAGCCGACGCAGTGCATCCCGGCCGGGCACTCCAACGTGGAGCGGCAGGCCTGCCCGAGCTTGCGCGTGCCCTCGACGAGGTCGCGGCACGCCTCGGGCGTGGACAGCGGCGTGGGCGCGACCCAGTCACAACCGGTGTGCTGCGCTTCGATCGCCGCTTCGCACGCGGCGACCGACGCTTCGTCGAGCAGGACGCCCTTCACCAGCAGGGCCCCGGCGAGGTTGCGCTCGCACTCGCTCGTGAGCATCACGCCCGGCTTGCGCTCGCAGCACTCGGCGCGGCGCACCTTCGGGCGCTCGTGCAGCGCGCGGCACAGCCGCGAGACCGTGGCGGGGATGACGTCGATCTTCTCGGGGTAGACCGGACGGATCTCGTCGTCTTCCTCCGGGGCGGCGTTTTCGTCGGGCTGTCCGGCGTCCGGCGGCGCGGCGGGGGCCTCCGTCCGGGCCTTGCACGCGGCGAACGCGAGGAGGGCGCAGAGGCTCAGCGAACGGGCGGTGATTCGGGGCACGTCGTACGGTCTCCGGGAGCGGCGCGCGACGCAACCCGCGCCGCGCCCCTCGAATGTCGTACGTCCCGCGGCTAGTTCTGGATCGATCGCGCCCGATCGTCTGATGCTCGGCGCGCCGTGCGGCTCGTGGTGATCATCGTCGGCAAGGACCGCGGCGATCCGATCATCGACGCCAGCGACGAGTACCTGCGCCGCCTCCAGCACTACTTCTCGACCGAGGTCGTGGAGGTGAAGGAGGAGCCGGCCAAGAAGGGCCGCTCGATCGACGTCATCAAGCGCGCCGAGGCCGACCGCATCCGCCGCGCGATCCCGGCCGGCGCGATCACCATCGCGCTCGACGAGCGCGGCCGCGCGCAGCGCTCCGAACAGCTCGCCCAAAAGCTCGAGCGCTGGCAGGACGAGGGGACGCGCACCGTCGCGCTCGTGATCGGCGGGCCCAACGGCCTCGACGCCGACCTCGGCG
>JAUHYN010000764.1 GCA_030426505.1 bacterium
CGCCGTTGAGGTTCGCCTCGGTCGAGGTGAGGTAGCCCTCCCAGGCCGTCCCGATCCAACGCAGCGTCGTGCCGCGGTCGCCGACGATCCACACGTCGTCGTCCGCGATCGAGTACGAACCGTTGATCGGGTTGCCCTGCGGGATCGGGCTCGCCCAGCACCACTCGCTCGGGCTGCAGATCGGCGGGAACGCGATCCCGGTGAACGTCGCGGGCGAGCCCATGAGCCCCTCCGCCGTCACCGTGAACGTGTGCTCGCCCGCGTCGGGCCCGAGCGTGATGTTCGCCTCGGCCGCGCCCTCGTCGTCCGTCACCGCGGACGCCGGATCGATCGCGCCGCCGCCGTCCACCGCCTCGAACTCCACCGTGACCCCGCTGACCGCGTTCCCGAGGAGATCCGTGACCTGGACGCTGATCGGCACCGGGAGCGGCTCGCCCCGCGTCCCGCCCTGACGATCGCCGTCGACCTTCACCAGGATCGCCGCCGGCCCCGGGAGCGCCGTCGCCGTGAAGCGCGCCGACCCGGTGATCTGCGGAGACCGCGCGGTGAACAGGTTGTTCTCGTCACCCGCGATCGCGCCGAGCGTGGCGGTCGCCCGCGCCTCCCCGTTTGCGTCCGTGGCCGCTTCGTCGGCTTCGATGTCGCCCTCGCCCGCCGTGGCCATCCACGACACACGACGGTCCGCGACCGGGTTGCCGTACTGATCCGCGACCTTCACCACGAGCGGCTCCGGCAACACCGAACCCGCCTCCGCGATCTGACCGCTCCCGGAGACGACCTCCAGCATCCGCGCCGGGCCCGCCGTCCCCTCCGCGGTGAACGTGATCGCCGAGTCGGGCTGGCCTTCGATCTGAACGGTGACCTGGTTCGCGGTCGCCCCCGCGATGGTCCCGATCGTCACGCTGGTCGCGCCCGTCCCCGACGTCGCGTCGATGGTGGTCTCACTGGGTGTCACCGTGCCGTCGCCCTCGGTCACGGTCCACACCAGCTTCACGGGCGGCGGGATGGTCCCCGACGCCACGTGCGTCACCTTCGCGACGAGCTGGTCCGGGAGCAGAGAAGTCACTTCCGCCGACTGCATGTCGCCCGACTCGATCGTGATCGCACAGGCTCCCGCCCTGGAGCAGTCGATCACCTCGGGTTCGTCGCCCGAACAGGCGAGCAACATGGACGGCGGAACAGAGAGATAGAGTAAGAGGAGTGCCGAGCGCGCTTGCATCGGCGAAAGCCTACCCCACGGTCCCGGTCTCTTGAAGCGAAGCCGACCGCGCTGACGCTCGTGCGGCCCGTCACGAGGACGGTGGGACGTCCGAATCGTCGCGGTGGGTCCACACGCCGCGCGTGAACGCCGTGTAGAGGCCCGCGCGCTGCTGGTTCCTCATGCTCGGGTTCGTGAAGTAGGAGCCCCCCACCACGAGATCGCAGCCCGCGCGCGCCGCCTCGCCGATCCGCCGCGACACCAGTCGCTGCTGCAGGCCACGCCCGCGGAACTTCGCGACGGTACTCGCCGAACCCATCATCGCAGTCGGGCCCTGCACGTCGAGGAGCGCCGCGCCGGCCGCCTCGCCGTCCACGTGCGCGAGGTAGTACGTCCACCCCGCGTTGCGCGGCCACGCGCGCATGTTCTCCTTCGCGCCCGAGTGATCGCCGGGGCCGTTCCAGCCCTCGAGGTACACGTCGAGCCAGCGCTCGAACGCCTCCGGGTCCCGCGCGTCGACCGCGGTCACGCCTTCGGGGTCGCGCTCCGCGTCCTCGGGCGTGAGCTCGCGCGCGAGGCCGGTGTGGAACTCCACCATCCGGAAGCCGCGGCGATCGAGTTCGAGCGCGAACGGCTCGTCGAGGCGCCCGGGCGCGATCTCGAAGATCGGCTTGCGGCCGTGCTCGGCGTAGAACGCTTCGATCGCGTCGAGGTGATCGACGGTGCCGAGCGACACCGCGAGCACCGAGTTGAAGAAGCGGACGGGGAGCTCCTTCGCGAGGAACGCCGTCGCGTCCCCGAAGCGCGAGAAGTGGACCCCCATCGGGTTGCCCGGTCGCTCGGCGTACGGCCCGAGGCGGAGCACGAGGTTCTCGACCTCGGTCTGGACGATGCGTTCGACGATGGTCGGCGTCACGACGAGCACGCCGCGATTGTGGAGCGGTCCGGGTGCGGCGGCAACGTGCCGTCCTCGCTTCGCGCGCGACTTCAGGAGGGGCGGCGGTCCGCCATGCGCTGCGCGAACCGCGTCGCGAGCGTCATGATCGCGAGCTGCGGGTTCACGCCGAGACTCGTCGGAACGGTGCTCCCGTCGGTCACGTACAGCTCCTCGACGTCCCACGTCTGCCCGCGATCGTCGACGACGGAGCTGCTCGCGTCGACGCCCATGCGGCACGTGCCGAGCGGGTGCTGCGACGTACACTCCAGCCGCTTCGGCGAGATCTTCTCGAGATCGATCTTCCTGAATTCGTCGGGCGAGAAACCCTCGAGCCCGAGCACCGGGAGGAAGACCTCCTTCGCGCCCGCCGCGAGGAACGTCTCGCCCGCGATGCGCAGCGCCTTCGGGACGGCCGCCGCGTCCTTCTTCGCCATGCGGTACGTGACGAACGGCTCGCGCCCCAACCCGCGCCGAACCACGCCACCCGCTTCGTCGTGGAGGTTGGCGCCGAAGATCGCGAGGTGCTCGAGCGTCTTCGCGCGGCGCACGTGATCGTCCGCGATCCCGGGTTGTGTCGCCGCGAGGATCGCGGGCGGCACGAACACGCTGTTGAGCTGGATGCCGTCCGGCTCGAACGCCGACGAGTACGCGCTCTGCAGCGCGCCGTTCCACCCCGCCACGCGCTCCTCGAAGCGCGCCATGATCCGGAACGCGGGGTGGAGCGTGAGGTTCTTGCCGACCTGCCCGCTCCCCTTGCCGATCCCGCTCGCCTTCAACACCAGCGGCGTGAACATCGCGCCGCACGCGAGCACGACCCGCTTCGCGCGCACGGTGAGCCGCCCCCCGGGCGCGCCATTCGGTCCATTCAATACACGGCCGCTCACCCCGACCGCGCGCCGCCCGTTCGTCGTCACGCGCTCCACGAGGCAATCCGAGTAGACCGCGGCGCCGGCCTTCATCGCGCGTGGGATGTAGCTGATGTCGACGCTCATCTTCGCGCGCTCGGGGCAACCGAAGTTGCACGTCGCCCACCCCACGCACCCGTTGGTGTTCCGACGCATGCTCTCCAGCGAGAAGCCCATCTTCTCGGCGCCCTCGCCGAACAGCTGCGTCGAACGCGAGCGCGCCGAGAGCGGGACGTCCTCCACGTGAACGTTCTCCTCCACCTCCGCGTAGTACGGCTCGAGGTGCTCCGGCGTGAAGTCGGTGAGCCCCAGCGCGCGCCAGTCGCCGAGTACGTACTCCGGGACGCGGAAACACACGCCGCCAGTGAGCGCCGAAGAGCCTCCGATGCAGCGCCCCATCATCACGTTGATCATCGGCGAGCGCCCGACGCCGAACGCGAGCGTGAACCCGGCGTCGCGCCACATGTGACGCAGCGACTCGCTCGGCCTCATGCGCGCGTGTTCCTCCGGACGGACGTGCCCGCCCTCTTCGAGGACGATGACGTCCATGCCGGCCTCCGCGAGCGTGGCCGCGACGACCGCGCCGCCCGCGCCGGACCCCACCACCACGACCTCGGTGGAGACCTCCAGATCGCCCGCGTGGTCGCGGCCGTGGACGACGTTCACCCGAGCCTCCCGTTCGGCCCCACGCGCACCCCGATCTCCGCGGCGGCGTCCGGGTGTTCGTAGTAGACGAGGCACAGCACGGCGCGCACCGCGATCAACGCGGCGACGAACGGGCTCGCCTCCATCTTCCGCAACGCGCGGATGCGGACGTCGAGCGGGAGGCGACGCAGCGGCGGCAGGCGCCCGATCAAGAGCGGCGCGATCGTCGAGATCGCGAACGTGCCGAGGCGGAACATCAGGCGACCGCGCGGCGCAGCGCGGTTCAACAGATCCGGGAGCTCGCGCCGCAGATATTCGAGGCGGTCCGCGGGGAGCGGTCGCTCCGAGGTCGAGAAGACCGCCTCCGCCATCGCGAGCATCGTCTCGAGCGAACGCGGCGGGAAGGCGCCCGTGGGCCGGCGCTCGCCCGCCGGACCGGGGAGGCGGTTGCGCTTGCCGGCGAGGATCGAAGGCGTCGCGACGAGCGGGTGCGCCTCGGCGTCGACTTCAGGCGGCATCGTCTTCGAGCGCCTTCAGGCGCTTGTCGATCACGAACGGTCCGAACGGGATGAGCGACGCGATGAACGGAATCGCGGTCTGCTTCACGCCCCAGTCGTGCTCGACCTTGGCCCGCATCAACGCGTAGCAGAAGGCCACGAACAACACGCCGTGGAGCCACCCGACGACCTTCACCGCGAGCGGCTGACCGGCGAGGTACTTCATCGGCATCGCGACGCCGAGGAGCAACAGGAAGGACACGCCCTCGATCATGCCGATGGTGCGCAGGCGCCCGATCGCGGTCTTCATCGCGGCGAATCCAACCGCGTCGGTGCGCCCCGCGTCCAGTGCCCGTCAGTCGGCGAGGATCCCCGTGATCCGGACGATCCCGCCGAAGTGCGTCACGACCAGGTCCTCACCCGACA
>JAUHYN010000765.1 GCA_030426505.1 bacterium
GTCATGGCGTCGGAGGAAGAGCACGAGGTCATCGAGGTCCCGTCGAGCGAAGCCGGTGACTACGTGGTGTGCTTCGACCCGCTCGACGGGTCGTCGAACATCGACGCCAACGTCTCCATCGGGACCATCTTCGCGATCTACAAGCGCAAGAGCTCGGACGAGGTCCTCCGCACGGACACGCTTCGCCCCGGCAAGGAGCAGATCGCGGCGGGCTACATCATCTACGGGTCGTCGACCGTGTTCGTGTACACGGACGGCACGAGCGTCGACGCCTTCACGCTCGACCCGGGCGCCGGCGAATACTTCCTCACGCGCGCGAACATCCGCATGCCGGAGAAGACGAAGCTCCTCTCCATCAACGAGTGCAACGAGCCGTACTGGCCGAAGTGGGTGAAGCCGTACATCGACTCGGTGAAGGGCCGGAACGATAACGAGAAGCGTCGCGTGTCGTCGCGCCACATCGGGTCGCTCGTCGCCGACTTCCACCGCAACCTGATCTACGGCGGGATCTTCATGTACCCCGCCGACGCCCGCACCGGTCGCGGCAAGCTGCGCGTCCTCTACGAGTGCAACCCGCTCGGCTTCATCGCCGAGGCCGCGGGCGGCGCCGCGTCGACCGGCACCGAACGCATCCTCGACCTCGTCCCGGAGACGCTCCACGATCGCTGCAGCCTGATCATCGGGCCGCGCGCCGAGGTCGAAGAGGCCGAGCGCTTCGTCAAGGAGCACGGCTGATCCGCGTCGCGCTCGCCACCGTCCTGCTCGCGGCGACGGCGTGCAGTCACGCGTCGACGGCGCCGCCGCCCCGCACGTACGGGACGTACATCGGCGACTTCTCCTGGCTCGAAGGCACTTGGGTCAGCGCCGAAGGGGACCGCGTCACCACCGAGACCTGGACGCGCCAGGGCGACGGCTGGGTCGGGCGCGGCGTCTTCGAGCGCGCCGGTGAAGTCGTGAGTACGGAGGCGCTCGAGATCGTCGCGATCGACGGCGTCGCCACGTACGTCGCCACGCCGAGCGACCAGGCCCGCGCGACCTTCGCGCTCACCCAGCGCGGCCCCAACGAGGTGGTCTTCGAGAACCCCACGCACGACTTCCCAAAGCGCATCGCGTACCGGCGCATCGGCGACGCCCTCGTCGCCACCGTGAGCGGCGGGAAGAAGGAGCTCACGTGGAAGTTCGTCCGCCGCTGAGCGAGGCGGAGCTCCTCGCGCGCGCGGACGCGATCGCCGGGCGCACGCTCGCGTTCCTCGCGACCCGCCTCGACCGCGACGTCCCGCCCGATCTCACGCGCCACAAAGGGTGGGTCGGGAACCTCGTCGAGGACGCGCTCGGCGCGTGGGCGCGGACCCGCCCCGAACCGGATTTCCCGCGCCTGGGGATCGAGCTGAAGACGCTCCCGATCGACGCCGCCGGGAAGCCGCGCGAGTCGACGTTCGTCTGCAAGGCCGCGCTCGCCGACGTCGGGGGCTCGACCTGGGCGACGTCGACCGTCGCCAAGAAGCTCCGCCGCGTGTTGTGGGTCCCGGTCGAAGCCGACAAGGCCACGCCGCTCGCCGAGCGGCGCGTGGGGACGCCGCTGCTGTGGAGCCCGAGCGCCGACCAGGAGGCCATCCTCGAGGCGGACTTCGAGGAGCTCGCCCAACTGATCGAAGAGGGCTGGGTCGCCTCCGTCACCGCGCACCGCGGCCGGTACCTGCAGCTGCGGCCGAAGGGCGCGTCCGCGGCCTCGCGCGCCCGCGGGATCGACGAACACGGCGCGCCCATCGCGACGCCGCCCCGGGGGTTCTACTTGCGCCGCACGTTCACCGCCGCGCTGCTGGCCGAGCGGTTCGTCGTCGCGCGACGTTGATCCGCGTGACGGCCGAATCCAAGCGTGTTTGAATCCCGCGCGGTGACGTCGCGGCGGGTGATGCTCCGGGTGGCCGAGGAGATCGACTGCCCGCTGTTCCGGGTCGGCGACCAGATGGTCCTCGAGCTCCCCGGCATCGACAAAGGCAGCTCCACCGACATCTGCACGCTCGCCGTCGCGAAGTTCCTCGCCGACACCGACCACGGTCGCTGCGAGTCCCTCGGCTCCCCGATGGAGCGCGGCGAGTTCCGCTGCCCGCGCTCGATCAACCCGGTCACGTTCGACGTCGAAGAACTCCCCGAGCGCTTCGAGCCCCACCCCGTCACGGGCAAGGTCATCGACGACATCCCCGGCGCCGTCGCGCACCTCAGGAGCATCCCGATCTTCCGCGCGCTCCCGGCGACGTTCCTCGCGGAGCTCGCCCACCGGATGCGCGTCGAACGCTACGAGGACGGCGACGTGATCCTGCAGAAGGGCCACCCGGGGCGCGCGTTCTTCGTGGTCGCGGAGGGCACGGTCGAAGTGATGGACTTCGCCGACCACGACGTCGCGTCGGTGCTCACGCGGCTCCGCGCGAAGGACTGCTTCGGCGAGATGTCGATCCTCACCGGCACGCCCACCGCCGCCACCGTGCGCGCGCGCGGGAAGGTGTCGCTGTACGTCGTCGACAAGAACGACTTCGATCTGCTGCTGCGCGAGAACCCGTTCATGGCGGCGCGCTTCACGCGGCTGATGGCGTCGCGGCTCGTCGCGTCGAACTTCCGCTTCGTGCGCGAGGGCGCCAAGCCGTTCTCCGGCAAGCTCGACGTGATGAACCTCGTGACGGTGGTGCAGGTCCTCGCCGACTCGGGGCGCTCGGGCACGCTGTACGTCGACGACTACGACAACCGCCAGGGCGTCGTCGGCTACAAGGACGGGCGCATCTACGACGTGAGGCTCGAAGGCACGACGGGCGAAGAGGCGCTGTACACGCTGCTCACGTGGGAGCGCGGCGACTTCTGGTTCGACCCGCTGCAGGTCCCCGACAAGGACAAGGTGCAGCAGGGCGTGATGAACCTGCTCCTCGAAGGGATGCGCCGCCTCGACGAGTCCGAGCGCGACGCCTGAGAGCCCGCAGCGAATAGCTTCCAGTCCGCAGCAAGATCTCCCGTGCGCATTAGGCGCTGAAGCGTCGCACCGAGGAGCTGCCGGCTGCCCGCTGGTCGCTGAGAGCAGACGTCACACGCGCACCGCGCCGCTCGTGATCGCCTGCGCCAGGAACTGTTTGATCGAGCGCGGGAGCGCGCGCGCGAGGTCGGGGCGCTGGGCGAGATCGCGCACCGCCTTCTGCGCGAGCGCCGGGTTCTTCTGCATCGCTTGGATCGCCTGCTGCGCGAGCGCCGGATCGGCGGCGAGGCGCGCGACGAACTGTTCGGGGGTCTGACCGCCGGGGACGCCCGAGCTCGCCCCGCCCTGTTGGAGACGGTTGATGTAGCTCGCTTGTCCGAGGATCTGTTGGCCGAAGCCGCCCGAGACGCGGGCGGTCATGTTCGCGAAGCTGTTCTCGATGCTCGCCATCCCGGACACGTTCGCAAGCGACGTGCCGCCCTCGGGGGGCGACACATCCCTCGCGAGGTGCCCAGGCCGGCGAGGCACTGCGCAACGCCGACGGTGCGGCCGCCGCGCTACGCCGCTTTGCGCTGGAGGCCGACGCGTGCCAACCAACGATCGACGACCTTCGCCACGCGGTCCGGGACGGCGTCGATCCGCTTCACGACCTTCGTCTTCTTCACCTTCTCGACCGTGTCGTCGACGCGCTTCTTCGCCGCGTCCCGCTCGGCCTCGAGGCGACCGCTCACGTCGCCGCGCAGCTCCTTCACCACGCCGAAGAGCTGCTTCTTGGTCTGCTGGTCGAGCCGCTCGCGCTTGCGCTCGCGGGCGTCGAGGATCTCGATCGTGCGTTGGACGTACTTCGCGTCGCGGAGCGCTCCGGGGAGGACCGACGCGACCCGACCGACCGCGGTCTCTTGGCGCTTGGACGCCGCCGGACCGCGCTTCGCCGAGCGGGACTGCCCCTTGGAGCGGGCCTTCTTCGTGCGGGTGGAGGTGGAGGGTTTGGACTTCGACTTGGACGGAGTGGCCTTGGGTGCGGCCTTCGCTTTGGTTGCCATGGTGTTTCTCCCGGCTGCACCGTACAATCTAGCGCAGCGCGTCATTTTCGTATGACACGCTGCGTCAATCGTCAACCACCCCCGGTGTCGATTTCACAGCGCCAGTAGTCGGGCGGGTCCTCGGTGAGATCCCAGGCGTCCACCGGGCGGGTGAGCGGCTCCGACTCGAGCGCGTACCGGGTCTGCCGGTAGCGATCGCAGAAGCGGCCGTTGTCCAGCCACACGTAGATGTCGTTGGCGTTGCCGCACTCGATCACCGCGTTGGGCGGGAGCGTCGCCGGCGGCTCCTTCGCGCGCGCGTCGAAGTTGAACCCCGCGATCGCGCCGCCGCACCGCGCGCGCCCGACCTGCATCGGATCCGAGCTCGTCATGAGCAGCGGGATCTCGCGCCCGATCTCGCAGCCGCCCTGCCGGGTGTACCGCCCGACCGAGTAGCCCTGCGGCGCCGTCGGGCAGTCGAGCGCGCGATCGAAGAAGCCGTCCTTCACCGCGTGCTCCTCGGGCCCCTCGCGGAAGATCGCGAGCGTCTGTACGTCGGTCAGCACGGACTCCGCGAGCAGCCGGTCGGCGGGCTCCGAAGACTCGGCGTCGATCGGATCGAGCTC
>JAUHYN010000766.1 GCA_030426505.1 bacterium
AGCTCTTGTTCGTACGGCACGCGCAGCCGGCGTGGGTCGAGGACGGGATCAGCCGCCTCGACCCGCAGCTCACGCCGCTCGGCCTCGAGCAGGCGGAGCGGCTCGGTCCGCGGGCCGAGACGTTCGGCGAGGTCGACGAGCTGTGGGTCTCGCCGACGCGGCGCACGCAGCAGACGGCGGCGCCGATCGCGGCGGCGCTCGGGCTGGAGCCAATCGTCCTCGACTGGCTCGAGGAGATCCGGCTGCCCTCCGAGTGGGACGGCGTCGCGGCCGACCAGATGCGCCCCGCGTTCGCGGCGGCGAAGCGCCGGCCCGCCGACAAGTGGTGGGACGGCATCGAACCGGGCGAGACGTTCCGGGACTTCCTCGCGCGCATCGTGGAGGGGCTCGACGCCGAGCTCGCGTCGCGCGGCGTGCGGCTGATGCACGACGGCGACGACACGCGCGTCTTCGAGATGCCCGAGGCGCACAAGCGCATCGTGGTGGTCGGTCACGGCGGGACGAACTCGGTCGCGATCGGGCACCTGTTGGGGCTGCCCGCGGTGCCGTGGTCGTGGGAGCGGTTCGTGTTGATGCACGCGTCGGTGACGCGGCTGCGTTCGACCGGGCTGCTCGGCGGGCGCATCTTCGGGATGCGGCAGATGAGCGACGTGGCGCACCTGCCCCCGGAGTTGGTGACGCGCTGATGGAGATCTCGGCGTACGCCGAGCGCATCCTCTTCGGCGCGACGCTCGCCGACAAACGCGTCGCGTTCGATCGACTCACGGACGCGCGCCCTGGACCGGGGCTCGGTCGTGTGGAGGCGCCCGGACGGCCCGCTGAGCTCGCGTTCGGTGCGGCGCGGGCGGACTTCCCGAAGAACCTCGAACCCGACGAGGCGCGCGGGCGCGCCCTGCACTTCTTCGTGAACCACGAGCTGCTCGCGGCGGAGCTGATGGCGTTGGTGTTGCTCCGGTGCCCGGGCGCGCCGGCGAAGTTCCGGATGGGGTTGGCGCAGACGATCGCGGAGGAGCAGCGGCACCTGACGCTCTACCTCGATCGGATGGAGGCGCTCGGCGTGTCGCTCGGCGAGGTGCCGGTGAACGACTTCTTCTGGCGGACGTTGTCCGGGATCGACGACCCGATCGACTTCGTGGCGGCGATGAGCCTCGGGTTCGAGCAGGCGAATCTCGACTTCTCGAAGCACTACCAGGCGCGGTTCGCGGAGGTCGGGGATCACGAGACCGCGCGGGTGCTCACGGAGGTCTACGAGGACGAGATCCTGCACGTGCGGCGCGGCGTGCGCTGGTACGAGGAGGCGCTGGGGACCGTGACGTTCGAGGCCCACGCGGCGCGGGTCGCGCCGATGTCGATGATGCGCGTGAAGGGGCCGGCGTTCGACGAGGACGGTCGGCTCCGGGCCGGGTTGTCGCGCGCGTACGTCGATGCGGTGCGGACGTTCGCGGGCGCCAAGGGCCGCGCGCCGCGGTGGTTCGTGTTCAACGCGACCGCCGAGGAGGAGGTGCTGCACGGGAAGCGGTACACCGCGCCGGAGGCGGCGCGGGCGTTGGAGGCCGACCTCGCGTGGGTGATGGCGTACCTCGCGTCGCCGACCGACGTGATGCGGGCGGCGCCGCCGTCGTGGGGGTTCGTGCGGTCGTTGGTGGAGGCGGGCTTCGCGCCGCCGGCGGCCTCGGAGGACGCGCCGGCGGAGGTCGCCGAGATCGTGCCGTGGGGGGCGTCGCCGCGGATCGACCGGCTCGCGGAGGGCGTCCGGTTCGAGGGCGTCGCTCGCCCCGAACCGGACGCGCGGGATCTCTACGACAAGCGGCTCACGGTGGAGTTGTCGCACGCGTTCGGGGAGCGCGACGCGGCGGTGGCGACCGATCTCGACGCCGCGCTCGCGGCGATCCGCGGGGACACGATCGTGAAGTCGATCTACGGCGCGAGCGGTCGCAACCGGCGCCGCTTCGTCGACGGCGCCGTGGACGCGAACGGGCGCGGCTGGCTCGAACACACGCTCGAGCGCGCGGGCGCGGTGATCGTCGAGCCGTACGAGGCGCGGTGGCGCGACTTCGGGATCGTGTTGCAGGTCGGGAGGAAGGATCCGCTCCTCGACGTCTTCGAGCTCCTCGTCGATGCGCGTGGCGCGTACCGCGGCCACCGCCTCTCGGCGCCGCACCACGACTTCGACCGCCCGCTCCGCGCCGACTTCTACGCGCACGTCCGCCGCATCGCGGAGCATGTCGCCGCCGCGCTCGCCGCGCGTGGGTACCGAGGTCCCGCGGGCGTCGACGCGTTCGTCACCCGTCGCGACGGCCGCGCGGCGTGGCGCTCGATCGTCGACGTGAACGCGCGCCACACGATGGGCCACGTGGCCCGTGCCCTGAAGGCCCACGTCGCACCGAAGACCAAGGCGGTGTGGTGGCACGAACCGTCGGACGATCCGCAGGCCCGCGCTGCGGCGCTGCGTGCGGCGCACCCGGTGGTGATGGCCGGCGACAAGATCGCGTCGGGGGCGTTGGTGACGACGGATCCGGAGCGCGCGCAGAGGACGCTGACGGTGTTGTGGGTGGGGGACGCGGCGATCGAGGCCGCGGCTTTCCCCCACGCCGGCCCTGTTGTATGAACCCGGCGCCCTGAAGCTGCTGCGACAGACCGTCCTCCAGCTCACGGAGGGCAAGTCGGACAAGGTCTACGAGGTCGATCTCGTCGAGGTCGAGGCGGGGCGGTTCGTCGTCAACTTCCGCTACGGGCGGCGCGGGACGCGGCTCCGCGACGGGACCAAGACCAACCTCCCCGTCCCCGCGGCGAAGGCGCAGCAGGTCTTCGATCAGCTCGTCGATTCGAAGGTCGCGAAGGGCTACCAGATCGTCCGCAGCGGCGCGCCGACGCGGGCGGAGGCCGTGCTCGAGGCCGACCCCGCGCCGAACATCCCGTCGAGCGACGACCCGCGCACGCGCCGAATCCTCGAGCGCCTCGCCGCCGGCGCGACCCGATCGGACTGGCCGCTCGACCGCGTGATCTGGCGGGCCGGCGAGCTCGCGATCGCCGAAGCCACGCCCCTCATCGCGCCGATGCTCGACGGCGCCCAGAACCTGAGGAAGTACACGATCGCGTGGGCGCTCGGCCGCACCGGCGCCGCCGCGACCGCGGGCTCGCCGCACCGGCAGACCGCGGTCGAAGCGCTCGAACGCCTCGCGCACGTGGACGGTCGGACCGCCGTCGAACGCATCGCCACCGAGGCGCTACTCGGGCTCCTCGAAGGCGACGCCGAAGCCACGCTGCGCGCGAAGATCGCCGCGCGCGTCCCCCCGAACCTCGCCGCGCTCGTCGACGACGGCGCCACCGCCCACACGCGCGACGCCGCCCGCACTGCGCTCCGCGAGCTCGCCGGCGAACCGCAGAACCCCGGCGCGATCGTGCTCCTCGATCTGTACCGCCTCGGCGCGCGCGCCGACGTGCTCGACGCCATCGAGCGCGTCACGCTCGAGCGCGAACACTTCCGCGTCCTGCGCTACCTCTTCAAGGCCGCCGAGTACCACCGCGACGGCGAGGTCTTCGGCGCGATCGTCCGCCGTATCGAGCTCGGCCGCTCGCACTGGGCCGGCGGGTTCCGCCCGGGCACGCGCTTCTACCTTCGCCGCCGCGCCTGGCGCACGCTGCGCAAGCTCGGCCGCGACGGCAGCCGCGACTACGTCCCGATGGCGGCCGGCGTGCTCCTCGCGATGCGCGACGAGGACGATCCCGAGCCGTCGCGCATCCGGCGCTACGACTGGGCGGTGCGCGACATGACCATCCAGCACTTCGATCGCTACACGAAGTGCTACGCCTTCAGCCGAGTGCTCCGGGGGAGCAGCCAGCGCCACGTCGTCAACCCGAAGACGCTCCGCACCGCGATGAAGCGCGGCGAAGGGCCGAGCGAGACCCCGCCGCGCCGTGAGGAGGCGTTCGGCACCCTGTGGGAGCGGCAGCCGGCCGCCCTCTTCGACCTCCTCGTGCGGAGCCGCTGCGGCCCCGTGCATCAGTTCGCGGTCAAGGCGATCCGCGCGTGCCCCGACTACCTGATGACGCTCGACGTCCCCGCGATCGCGAGGCTCTTGCTCCGCCCGTACGACGTCACCGCGCGCCTCGGCTTCGACCTCGCCGAGAAGCGCTACGATCGCCACCGCCCGGACCTCGCGCTCCTCCTCGCGACCGCGAACAGCACCCTCGCCGACGCCCGCCAGGCCGCGCACCGCTGGATCGAGGACGCGCGCTCCGAGGTGCAGAAGAGCGCGTCGATGCTCGCCGACCTCATCACTTCGCCGCGCGAGGACACGCGTCGCTTCAGCGGCGAGCTGTTCGCGAAGCTGTACGTCTCGAACGAGGTCGGCCGCACGTGCCTCGCGCGCGTCGTGGCCGAGCTGCTCTCGCCGGACAACGTCGAGGAGGCGTGGTCGGCCGACGTCGCGCAGACCGCCGCGCGCGTCCTCGCCGCGTACGTCGGTGGCCTCGCGCCCGAGGTGCTGATGGACCTCGCGTCGCACCGGGTCGCCGCGGTGCAGGTCTTCGCGGGGCACGTCCTCCTCGCGCGCGCGAAGGTCGGGCAGGCGCCGGTGGACGCCGTCGTCGAGAAGCTCCTCGAC
>JAUHYN010000767.1 GCA_030426505.1 bacterium
CTGGCTCTCGTCGTCGAGCACCGTGAGGAGCTCCACGTGATCGAAGAGCGGATCGAACATCTCGAACCAGCGCGCGGCGTCGTCGTCCGCGTACTGCAAGGTGGGTTGACTCGCCTCGAAGGCGTCGTTGACGCCGATGACGACCGCGCTGCGGTGGACGGCCGACGTGCTCGACACGACGCCCGCGACCGCCCACGCGAGGGCGAGGCCGTTCACTTCGGTGGCCCTCCGTCGAGCTCCACCTCGAAGCGCTCGATCACCGCGTCGCCGAGCGCGGCCGGATCGACGTCGTCCGGTGCGCCACGCACGAGCCAGAACGTGGTCCGGCCCGGCGGGAACGCGTCGAGGGCGAGCGCGCCCGGGACACTCGCGGTGTCGCCTTCGAACGCGGGGGCTTCGAGCGGGACCACGTGCGTCGCGCCGCTCGCGTCCTTCACGACGACGGACAGCGCCGTCAGCGCGGAGTCACCGTCGCGGGTGACGCGGAATTTGAGGTGCGTGTCGCGCGAAGCCGTGGGGCCGAGGCGCTCGACGCCCCCCGACGAAACCGCGTACGCCGACGCCGACCACGCGGTGCCGCCGCGCTCCTGCACGAGCTCCGGCGTCGGTATGAGCAGCACCGCCGCCGCGAACGCCGCAGCCGCGAACACGGTGATGCCCACGGTGCGGAACGAAGTGAGCCACGCGAGGAACGACGGCTCCGGATCGGGCGCGAGGAGGCCGAGGTCGTTCGCGATGCGCTGCACCTCCAGCGGCGACGGCTCCTCGAGCGCGCGCTCCGGGCCGAGCGCCGCGACGCGCTCCATCAGGTGTAGGCGCCGGTACCGCTCGGACGCGATCGGTGACGCGGCGAGGTGCGCCTCGAGGTCTTGGCGCTCCGAGGCGGAGAGCGGGCGCGAGAAGCGCTGGTCCACGAGACGTTCGAGGCGGCGAGTCGACGACATCAGATCAAGCTCCCGAAACAGAGGACGAGGAGCGCAGCGGAGACGCCGTGCTCCAGACCGGCATCGCGCCGACCGTAGTGACCGAGGTATCCGCGCGACTGCATGAACGCGAGGAACCTCTCGCGGAGCTTCTGCTCCGTCGTGCGTATCTGCGAGCGCGTGAGGCCCGTGCTGCTGCCGGCGCGCTCGGCCGACATCCCCTCTTCGAAGCGCGCGCGGAACACCTTCGCCTCGCGCTCGTCGAGTTCGGCCTTGAACGCGACGACCAGCGCGTGGACTTCGCGCGCCTCGGCGATCTCCTCGGGCGAGGCGGTCGCGGTCGGCGAAGCGTCCGGCGACTCTTCCGGCGAAGGCTCGAGGATCACCGGGCGGCCCTGCCGGTACCTGAAGAGGATCGGCTGCTTCGACTTGAGATCGTTGATCACCGCGTTGCGCGCGATGCGGAGGAGGTACGGACGGTACGGGCGCAGGCCGTCGTACGCGAGGCGCGCGCGCTCTTCGAACGCGCGGCGGAAGACCTCCTGGATCGCGGCCTCGATCTCGTAGCCACCGCGGAACCCGGAGAACGCGCAGTGACGCCCCTGCGAGTCGAACGTGAAGCCGCGCGTGAGGAAGCGCGTCACGTCGGTGACGTAGTGTTCGTACACCGCGAGGAGCGCCGCGCGGTCACCTCGCCGGAAGGCGTCGAGCAGCTCGCGATCGTCGACGAGGATCATCGGCGCCTCCGCGCGAGCCACAACGCACCCGCGAGGAGGAGGAGCGCCGCGCCGTCGGAGCCGCGCGTGGCCGTACAGCCCGCGCCGTTGTCGCTCGTGGTGTAGCCCGGGTCGGGATCACCGCCGAGGCGAAGGGTGGTCGTGAACGTCGCGGTGAGTCGGTCCGTATCGATCAGCGTGACCGTCACGTCCGTGGTGTGATCGCGCTTGAACGTCGCTGGCGCCACCATCTGGATGCGCGCCCGATCGTCGACCTCGAGCACCTCCGCGCCGCTGGCGATCGCGGTGAACGGCGGACGGCCCCCGTACACCTTCGGGGTCAGCGTGAACCGCGACCCGTACGTCGCCGCGGTCTGACTCGGCGCCGACGCGAACATCAAGCGGCCGCCGCGCCCCGAGCCGCACTCGAACGCCGACGCGAAGACGCGCTGACCGCGCTCGTCCTCGCCGACGAACAGCCGACGCTCGAGCACGCCGGGCGCGCGTACGGCGTCACAGTCGACCGGGAGATCGCTGATCGAGGAGGTCTCGACCTCGAGCCCCAGCGGGTGGTCGACCTCGACACAGAAGCGCTGGGTCGCATCGACCCGCGGACACAGCGCGCTCAGACCGATCCACGCGCGCGGCGACGCCTCGCCGCAGAAGCGACGACTGAGGAAACCCACGCGCCCGAGGACGTCGGCGACGACGACGTCGACCACGTGGCAGCCCTCGGCGACGTCGATCTCGATCGAGCGCCCGTCCTCGAACGGGCCCGCGGCGTCGACCCAGAAGCGGGTGAACAGGACCTCGTCCGTCCCGGGTTCGGCGCGGGGCGTGACGCGCGTCTTCGTGCCTTCGAGCTCGACGACGAGCTCCGCGCGCGGCGCCTCGCCTTCGTCGTCCGCGACGCAGACCTGCGCTTCGGCGGAGCCGATGTCGCCGCGAATGGACGTGACCTCCGCTTCGATCCAGCGGCACGCCGCGAGCTCGCTCTCGAGGCGACACGTCCGGCTGCGGCAGCGATCGGGGGTCGGGAGGTTCGCCCAGTCGTACGCGATGATCGTCTCGTCCTCGCTGACGGAGGCCGTGAGGACCACCTCGGCGGGCGCCCCGGGGACGACGCTCGCCTCGATGTCGAGGTCGACCTCGCCGCGCGCGGGCTGCGCGGCCACCACGGAGAACGCGAGGATCACGCCCATCACGCCTCGCCTACAACCGGTCCCGACGGATTGGCGATTCACGGGAGAAAATCCTCCTCGGCCCGCAACCGCACGACTTCCGCGGAAGATCCGACCGCCACCACGTCGCCGTCCGGCGTCACCGAGGCCGCCAACGCCGCGCCCTCCAACCTGGACAGCGTGCGCTGACGACCGTCCGGCCGCACGAAGACGAGCAGCCCGCTCCTCAGCCCGACCAGCGCGCCGCCCCGGAACGCGACCGGCGCGCCGGTGATCGGCGAGGCGAGCCGCACCCGCCGCAGCGTGCCGGGCGAAGCGAACAACAGCGAGGACCCGGCCGCCGCGACCACCTGCTCCCCGAGGACCAGGAGGGGGTGCGCGATCGGCTCGCCTACGTCGAAGGCGTCTCCGCCGATCGGGATCAGTCGACCGTCGAGCGTACCGACCCAAGTCACGCCGTCGGTGCGGACGGGACCGGCGCGCACGCTCGCGTTCAGATCGTCGTCGTCGAGCACGGCGCCCGCGGCGTCGATGCGGACGACGCGGCCGTCGACCCCCGCGAGCACGATCGACGGGCCGTCGACGAACGGCCGAGCGCGGATCGTCTGCGGGGCGCTGAACACCGTCCGCGCGGAGCCGTGCGGCGCGACGAACGTCAGCGCGCGGCCGGACGCGACCACGAAGCCGCCGTCGTACGCGACCACGTCCGACGCGCGACCGCCCGCGAGCGGCACTGTCCAACTCGACACCGTCCCGGTGCTCGCGCTGAGGGCGACCAGCTCTTCGTCGGCGTCCACGACGAACACACGATCCCGATCGACGCCGAGCGCCGCGAGGAGCGGGCCCTCTCGGGTCACCGTGTGCTCGACTTCGCCGGTCGCCGCCGCGAAGACGGTGACGCGCCCGGAGTCGTCCGCGGTCACCACGTGGTCACGCGCGATCGCGGGCGGCACGGAAGACAACGCACCGAGTTCGCCTCGCCACACCTCCCGTTGCACGCGAACGGTGTACGAATGCTGCGCGCAGCGCGGCGGCGTCTCGTCGGCGCAGGCCTCGAGCTCCAGCACGAGATCGACCGGCAAGAGATCGCCCGCGGCGAACGCGTCGATGTCGAACAGCCACCCCGTCGCGCTCCGGGGCGGGAGCGCGACGGGCTCGCCCCGCACGGAAGCCTCCAGCGTCAGCCCTGCGGCGAAGGAGCGATCGAGCACCTCCACCTCGATCCGATCCGAGGTGTACACGTTGTGGACCGCGGGGATGTCGACGTCCAACGCGGGCCCGTCGTCGAAGTCGACTACCAACGTCGCCGGCGCCTCGGCGTCGATCGTGACCGGCATCCCGACGCGGCGCGCGATCACGCGCGCGCCGCCGAGCAGCGTGACGTCGAGCGTGCCTTCGCCGACTGGCACCGCGGAGAAGACGTCGATCGTGGCGGCCGCCGGGACGGTCGTGTCGAACGCGCGATCACCGATCTCGAGGTGGAGACGGACGGAGTCCGCCTCGACAGGGACGCCCTCGAGCGTGAGGACCAACCGCCCGTCGACGCGATCCAACGGACCGCCGCACGCGAGGCACGCCCCGAGCAACAGCGACCAGATTCGTCGTCGACGCATCGAGCCTCGCCGTTCAGCGCACCCAGCGCCCCAGCCAGTACGCGATCCGGAAGTCCACGGACGGATTCAGCGACGAGCCGCCGCCGTCCGAGTTCGGGCGGTACGGCGGCGAGCGCCAGTGGTAGTTGCTCGACGGGCGCACCGCCATCGGCACGATCTGG
>JAUHYN010000768.1 GCA_030426505.1 bacterium
GCGGTCTCGAGCTCGGGCGCGCCGAGGCGCTGCGCCGCGCCCTCGGCGGGCAGGCGGCGGATGGCGAGCAGGCTCGCCGGGCCGTCCTCGAGATCGAGCGCCGTCAGGGGCTCCGACCCGACCGCCGTGTCGAGCTCGAGGAACGCGCTGGAGAACAGCGCGCTCTCCGTGAGGCGGGCGGGCGCGGCGTCTTCGGCCTCGTCGAGCGCGAGCGCGGCGAGGACCTCGGCGGACGGGACGTAGGGCCGCGTGCTGGAGGTCATGCTCGCGGTGGGGCGCGCGGCGAGCCGCGGCGCGACGAGCCCCTTCGGCATCAGCGCCGCCGCGTGCGCGAGCGCCCACGTGGTCTGGGCCGCGACGCTCACGAGGTTGCGCAGGGCCTCGTCGAACGCGGCGCCCGGCTCGAAGACGAGCCCGAGGTGCTGGCTCAGGACGTCCGCGCGTGCGGGCTCGACCACGAGCACCACGCCGACGAACTGGGCGCGGAGCGTCTGCGCGGCCACGGTGAGGTCTTCGCCGTCGCTCTCGACCGCGATGATCGCGTCGACCGCGTCGGGGCGGAGCGCGCCGAGGCCGGCGGTGTGTCCGTCGAAGAGCTCGACGCCGTCGCCCAGGACGCCGACGACGCGCTGCGCGCGATCGATCGGACCGAGGACTCCGATCCGGAGCGGGCGCCCGATGGGGCCCCAGGCCTGTTCCGGTGAGGAGGTCGAAGCGAAGGGAGCGGCCATGTCCCGCCGCGTTTGCATGCCGCGTGCCCCGAATCACAGGCTCGCGATCGCGTCGGCGACGCCGAGATCGACGGAGCGATCTGCCCCGGTCGTGGCGGCCGTGTGCCTCGCGCCGCGGCGCCACGCTCGCGCGAAGGCCGCGAATCTCTTCACCCGCCACGCGCGCCGCCACGGCCTGTGCGCGCGGATCGCGCCTTGCTCCCAGTCGACTCATGTCCACCACACGCCTCGCCCTCGTCGCCCTGACTCTGCCCCTCGCCGTCGCCTGCGCGACTTCGCCGACCGGGCGACGTCAACTCACCTTGCTCCCCGAGAGCCAGATGGACGCGATGGGTCAGTCCGCGTTCCAGGAGATGAAGGCCGAGGAGTCGGTGACCCGCGACCCGCGCGCGCAGCGCTACGCACAGTGCGTCGCCCAACACATCGTCGACGCGAACCGGTCGCGCCTCGACGAGGCCAACTGGGAGGTCGTGGTGTTCGAGGACCCGGACATGGTGAACGCGTTCGCGCTCCCGGGCGGGAAGATCGGCGTGTACACCGGGATGCTGCGCTTCGCGGACGACGACGATCAGCTCGCCGCGGTGGTCGGTCACGAGGTCGCGCACGTCCTCGCCGAGCACGGCAACGAGCGCGTCTCCACGGCGCTCGCCGCGCAGGGCGTGCTCGGCGCGCTCTCGGCCGGTTGGGAGTCGAATCCGCAGACGAAGGCGCTGGTGCTCGGCGGACTCGGCGTGGGCTTCGACCTCGGCGTCGCGCGCCCGCACTCGAGGACGCAAGAGACCGAGGCCGACCGCATCGGGCTGATGATGATGGCGGCGGCGGGCTTCGATCCGCGCGCGGCCGTCGACCTGTGGCGGAAGATGGACGCGGAGAAGTCGGGCGCGCCGCCGGAGATCCTGTCCACGCACCCGTCGAGCCAGTCGCGCGTCGACGACCTCTCCGGTCTGCTCGCCGAAGCGGTCCCGGTCTTCGAGCGCGCGCGCGCCGCGGGCAAGACGCCGGCGTGCGACCACGCGTACGAGCTCTCGATGGCGATCGGCTCGCAGTACGCGGCGCGTTGAGTCCACGACGTCGCCACGATGGCTGCCACACCCGAGGCAATCTGGCGCGCGACACGCCGCGCGCCGCGGTCACTCAGGGCGCGCGCCGGCTGGAACGGGACGTGCTGACGGGACCGACGTGATGTTCTGCCCACTCCGCTCGACTTCATTCCTCTTGTTCGTCGCGGCGCTCGGCGCGACCGCGTGCCGTAGCTCCAACGTCGCCGTCGAGGCTGCGCCGCTCGCCATCGCACCGGACCTCGACGAGGCGACGTTCGCGTCGCGCTACGCTTCGCTCGAACCCGAAGGCGAAGCGCGTCTCATCGACGGCGAGCACAGCGCCTACGTCGTCATCGGCGATCCCGAACACGTCCCGGGGCGCGACCGCTCCGAGCTCGAGGAGCAGCTCGTCGTCGTCTTGCTCCACGGCCGATCGGGCCTCACCGACTTCGAGCGCCGCTGGGCCGACCGCCTGAGCAAGCTGGGCTACGGCGTGATCGTCCCGGACCTCGGGGCTGACAACCAGGCGATGGGCGCACCGACGACGCCAGCCGAGTTCGAATCGATCACCGCCGCCATTCACTACGCGCGGTCGGCGCTCCCGATGCGCGCGCGTCAGGTCGTGCTGGTCGGGTTCGACGACGGCGCGGCGCACGCGCTCCGCGCGGCCAAGATGGATGACCACGTCGAAGCCGTCGTCGCGATCGCGCCGCCGGCCGAAGCCCCGATCCCCGATGATCACCGCGTGCTCGTCTTCGACGTCGTCGAGGGCGACGGCACGAACTCCGAGCTCATCCAACGCGTCGAAGTCGAAGCCGGCCACGGCTTCGCCCAGCCCGATCGCGCGGACTACGACGCCGAGGCCGCGGACCACGCGTGGCGCCTGGTGAGCGCGTTCATCGACGACATCTACGACCCTTACCTCGCGGTTCGCACGAATCCGTGAGGCTCCTCGAAAACTCCAGTTCGACTCAACGAGAGGACCTGAAAATGACGAAGACACCGAGACTCCTATTGGCCGTGGCGCTCGCCGCGACCGCTTGCTCCGGTGACGATCTCGAGATCGTCACCGAGGAACTCGTCGACGGCCGCGTCGGCGAAGCGTACGCGACGCGCCTCGTCGCGAACGGCGGCGGGGGCGGCTACGCCTGGACGCTCACCGACGGCGACGTCCCCGACGGCCTCGGCCTCTCCACGGACGGCCGCATCACCGGGACGCCCCGCCAAGGCGGGACGTTCGAGTTCGAGGTCACCGTGCGCTCCGGCGAGGAGACCGACAGCCAAGACTTCGAGCTGACGATCGACGGCGCCGCTGCGCTCGCGATCGACACGCCGAGTACGCTCCCGATGGCCACCGAAGGGCAGGCCTACAGCGCGACGATCGTCGCGAGCGGGGGTTCGGGCACGAACTTCATGTGGTCGATCTCGGACGGCGACCTCCCGGACGGCCTGACGATCGCCGAGAGCGGCACGCCGATGACCACCGTCTCCGGGACCCCGACGACACCCGGTGACTTCTCCTTCTCGATCACCGTGCGCGACAGCGACGGCCAGACGGCGACGGTGCCGTTCCAGATCACCGTCGCGGACGCGCCCGACACGCTCGTGATCACGACCGTCGCGCTCCCGGATGGTGTCGTCGACATCGAGTACGCCGGGCAGCTCGCCGTGACGAACAACGAAGGCCTCGTGACGTGGACCGTCGAGACCGGCGCGCTCCCCGCGGGGCTCGAGTTGGCCTCGACCGGTGACGACACCGCCGCGATCGCGGGGACGCCGACGGAGGAGGGCGACTTCACCGTCGAGATCCGCGCCACGGACGCCACCGGCGCCACCGCGAGCGAGACGTACGGCTTCTCGATCAGCCTCGATCCGCTCCCGCTCGTCATCGAAGAAGTGCAGCTCCCGATCGGTCGCATCGGCTCGACCTACCAGGCCTCGATCACCGCGCGCGGCGGGACCAACCGCGGCTACACGTGGTCGATCCGATCCGGCTCGCTCCCGCGTGGCCTCGTGCTGCAGGAAGAGGGGACGCCGACCACATCGATCCTCGGCACGCCCGAGTCGGCCCGCGGCCTGTACGACTTCGTGCTCGGCGTCGTGGACAGCCAGGGTAACGAGGGCGCCATCAACCTGCGCATCGTCCTCGAAGCGCCGCGCATCACGCTCCTCAACACGAACCTCCCCGACGCGACCGTCGGCGTCCCCTACGACGTCGAGTTGATCGCGGCCGGCGGCGACGGCGGCCCGTACGCGTTCGTCGCGAACGGCGGCAACCTCCCGCCGGGCCTCACCGTCGATCCGAGCGGCGCGATCAACGGCACGCCGACGATGGCGGGCACCTTCACGTTCGTCGTCCGCGCGACCGACGGCTCCGGTGACGCGGGCCAGACGCAGCTCACGCTCGAGGTCGACGAGAACCTCGCGGTCGTCGGCACGAACCTCGCCGCGGCCTCCGTCGGCGTCGCGTACACCGCGGATCTCGTCGCGGTCGGCGGCACCGGGCCGTACACCTGGTCGGCCGCCGGCGCGCTCCCGGCGGGGCTGTCGATTCAGAGCACGAACGGGATGAACACGATCGCGGGTACGCCGACGATGGCCGGCAGCTTCACGTTCGACCTCACCGTCGCGGACTCTGCGGGCGCGCAGACCACCGCCGCGTTCTCGCTGACGGTCCACCCGGAGCTCACCATCGCCACGACCACGCTCCCCGACGGCAACGCGTTCGACGCGTACGCCGAAGACGTGATGGCCTCCGGCGGCGCGCCCGGTGCGTTGACCTGGAGCGTGGCGTCCGGGGCGCTCCCTTCGGGCCAACGCAC
>JAUHYN010000769.1 GCA_030426505.1 bacterium
GAGACCGGCATCCTCGCGATCGATCGCGCGCTCCCCGCGACCGCGGCGGGCGCGGCCGTGGACGGCGAGCGCCTCCGCGAGGACGCGGCGGTCATCGTCATCCACATGTCCGACGAGCGCGACCAGCACGTGGAGTGCGCGGCGTGCCGCGGCTGCGAGCGCGAAGAGAGCCAGCAGACGTTCTGCAACGACCCGGCCGGGCAGCCGGTGATCGACCGCTTCATCGCGGACTACACGCAGCGCAACGCGGTCACGTTCGCGATCGTGGGCGACCTCCCGAACGGCTGCCAGCAGACCGGCACGCGCGACGACTTCGAGCCGGGGCAGGGCTACGTCGAAGTCGCGAACGCGACGGGCGGGCAGTTCGGTTCGTTGTGCGGCGACATGCGCCAGAACCTCGAAGACGTCGCGCGCGCCGCGACCGGCATCGCGAGCGCGTACGAGCTCTCCGGCTTCCCGGCCTCGGCGACGCTCCGTGTCGCGGTCGGCCCGCCCGGCCAGGGCCGCGTGATCCCGCGCAGCCGCGAGAACGGCTTCGACTACGACGCGGTCAACAACCGCATCATCTTCCTGGGCGACGCGGTCCCCAACAAGGACGACGAAGTCGTCGTCGCGTACCGGCGCTGGGACTGGAAGAACAACCCGAGCACTCCGGGCGACCCGTGCGACCTCTGCGAGGTCAGCCAGTTCTGCGATCCCGAAGACGACATCGCAGAGTGCGGCTCACCGTGCGGCGAAGTGCAGTGCGATCCGGGCCAGCAGTGCATCGACGAGATCGCGCGCTGCGGGGATCCGGAAGACGTCACCCCGCCGACCGATCCGTGCGGCTGCGACGCCGGCCAGGTCTGCGATCCGTCGAACGACGAGTGTGTCCCGCCCTGCGAGGAGACGGGCTGCGAGGGCAACGAGGTGTGCAACCCGATCTCCCACTTGTGCCAGATCCCGGACTTTTAACCGCGGAGCCTCGTCCCCCTGCCCGTGAACGTGCCCTTGCCCGTGCCCCCCTCGCACGACGGCTCGGGCACGGGCTCGGGCAGGTTCATGGGCACGGTGGCCGAGCTCGGCGCCGACTTCGTCGGCTCCTTTGCTCAGCCTACCGAGACCGGCTCCGCCCTCGCAGCCTCCGCGTCCGCCTCCGCCTTCCTTTTCCCGATCAACAGCGCCGGCAGGAACGTCAGGTCGGTCACGAGCGCCACGGACAAGATCCACGCGCACAAGATCCCGAAGTACCGGTTCGGCGTGAACGTCGCGAACATGAACGTCCCGAACGAGCTCACCAGGATGACCGTCGTAACGATCAACGCCGGGCCGGTGTTCGCGTAGATCTCGCGGACCGCGTCGAAGCGGCTCTTCCCCTCCGCGAGGAGTCGATTGAAGTTCGCGAGGACGTGGATCGTGTCGTCGACTGCGATGCCGAGACACACGCTCATCACGAGGACGGTCCCGATATCGAGCGGCTTGTCGATCACCCACAACAAGCCGCCGCCCACCAGGAGCGGGAAGGCGTTCGGGAGCATCGCGAGGAGGCCGAGCCCGGGCGAGCGGAAGAAGACGATCAGCACCAGGCTGATCAGCAGCACCGCCGCCGTCACCGACACCACGAACGAGCGCACCACGTAGCCGTTCATGCTCTGGTAGAGGCGGTTCTTGCCCGTCGCGGAGACGACGAGCCCGCGGCGCTCACCCTCGCGTTCGATCTTCTCGATCGCTTCGACGACGTCCTTGCTGCTGGAGATCGTCCACAGCACGGTGAGGCGCAGCGCGTCGTTCTTCACGGTCACGCGGTCACTGAGGCTCATGCCCTGCGGCAGGCTCATCGTGTAGAGGAACAGCTCCTGGCCCACGGCCTCCGTCGTGTCCGGGAGGCGGAAGAACGCTTGGTCGTCGGCGTTGAGTGAGCGGTTCGTCTGCTCGAGGACGTCGACGATCGAGATCGTCCGCGTGACGCCGCGGACGTTGTCGTCGATCCAGCTCTGGAACGCATCGACCTTCGCGAGGAACGCAGGATCCTTGATGCCCTCTTCGCGCCCGGTGTCGATCGACAGCTCGACGCCGCGCACGCCGCCGACCTGGTCTTCGATGAAGTCGTTCGCCGTCCGGATCGGGAAGCCCTTCGCGAAGTACTCGAACGGATCCGAGTTCACGGTGTTGCGCGTCGACGCGACGAGCGCCGCGACGCCGACCACCCCGAAGCCGACCAGGATCGGCGCGCGGTAGCGACGCACGAAGCCCGCGATGGCGTCGGCGCGGCGCCGCTCGGTCGCGCGCTCGGGGGCGACCTTCACGCGGAACGGGAGGCGGAACAACAGCGACCCGAGGAGGAGGTAAGTCATGACCCACGCGAGCAGTGTGCCGCAGCCCGCGAGCAGGCCGAGGCCCGCGACGGGTTTGAGGTCCGCGGTCGCGAAGGTGAAGAAGCCGATGGCGGTGGTGATCGAGGTGATCAACGTCGGGAGGAAGTTCTTGAGGAGCGCGTAGCGCGCCGCCTCCTTCCGATCGGCGCCACGGCGCATCGAGCGGAGGAACGTGACGAGCACGTGGACCGAGTCGGCGACGCCGATCGCGATCAAGATCTGCGGCATCACCGACGTGACGTTCGTGATCTCGACCCCCGTGAGCCCCGCGAGGCCCATCGAACCGACGATCGAAGTCACGACCACGAGGAGCGACAGCACCACGCCGAGGAAGCTGCGGAGGAGGACCGCGATGAGGAAGATCGTGAGCAGAACGACGATCGGGACGAGCGTCGAGAAGTCCGTGACGGAAGCATCCCGGAATGCCGTCGTCACCGCGGGCCCGCCCGAGACGTAGAACTGGTGATCCGTGCGCGCGAGCTCCGCGTTCATCGCGTGGACGGCGGCGGTGATCGTCGGCGCGTCCGGCGGCCGATCGATCCCCGGCTTGATGTGGCCGAAGACCAACGCGGTCTTCCCGTCACGACTCACGAGGTAGTCCGGGATGACTTCGTGGCGCATCGCGACGCGCTCGCGTTCGGCGAGGAGCTCGGCGGTGAGCGGCAGGTCGTCCGGTATGAGGGGCTCGACGAGGAGATCGTCGCCGTCGGCGTGGACCCAGTTGTAGTTCGCGAGCGAGTCGACCCGGATGACCTCCGGGACGAGCCACATCTTCCGCGTCATCTCTTGGAGGAGCGTCGCGGTGTCCTCGTCGAACACGCCGGACGGGCTGTGGACGGCGACGAGGATCGCGTCGTCGTTGCCGAAGCGGCGCTCGAAGGCGTCGAACGCGACGAGGAGCGGATCGTCGTCGTAGAAGAAGCCGCGGTGGGAGAAGTCGGCGCGGATCTTCGGGAGGCCGGTCGCGAGCCCGCCGACGAGGGCGAGGGCGAGGGCGACGGCGACGAAGAAGTGGCGCTCGACGAAAGAGGTGACGACACGGGCGATTCTCGGGACCTTCAGTTCTTCACTCACTGGAAACTCCTCAGAAGTAGCGCGTCACGAACAGACGGACGTGATCGCTGGCGGCAGGGATGGACAGGCCGTCCGCGGCGGCGGACGCGAAGACGAGACGGACCGCGGCGCTCACCGTCCAGGCTTCGAAGAACCTGCGACTGAAGCTCGCGTTGACGAAGACTCGATCCGGATCTTCGAGATCGACGATCGTGGTGATGAGCGCTTCGCTCCCGTGCGGATCGTTCAGCGCGATGCGGTAGCCGACGGCGGCGTCGCGCTGGAAGATCCCGAGGAATGGACGGACCTCGTCGTCGGCGAAGAACGCAGACTGAGCTTCGAGGATGAACGTCGACTCCACGCCGGAGTCGTGGAGCACGCCGTACTCGAAGCCGACCGCTGCGAGGAGGTGATCGCGCTCCGGGAGCGGGCCGAAGCGCGACGCGTCCGGGTCCGCGAAGACTCGGTAGCCGAGCTCGACCTTCGCGACCAGCGCGTCGAACACCTGTTGGTACGTCCCGCCGAGCTGCGTGACCTTCCGGAACACCGGCCGGACGAGGCCGAGCTCCGGATCGAACACGACCTCCGGCTGCGAGCGATCCATGTGGTGGACGACGTGCAGGCCGATGTCCGCGTCGCCGATCGTCTGCGTGAAGCGGACCGCGCCCTGCGCGCCGAAGTCGTTGTCGGTGAACGCGCCGCTCTGCTCGACGCGCAGCACCGGCCCGAGCGTGAGCCCGGCGGGCAGGAAGTTCAGGCGCGATCGCGGCGACGTGAGGATCGGCGTGCTGTAGTACGGCATGAACAGCAGCCGCAGCTCGCCGTGGCCGACTCGACGCGACAGCGCCACCATCGGCTCGCCGACCTTCTCGTAGTTCTCGACGTCACTGTCGAGGTTGCGCGCGTTGATGATGTCCGCCGGGTGGAACGCCTCCGTCGCGGTCCAGTTCAGGATGTCCGCGCCGAGCCGGAGCTCGAAGCCCCAGATCTTCGCGTTGATCCAGAGCTCCTCGACGACGAGGAGCGTCCTGTCGACGTCTTGCCGATCCAGGCGCCCGAACACCCGCGCCTTCGCGGTGACGGGCTTCGCGCGGTACGTGGCCTCCACGCGCCCCATCAACCCGAGCGCGCTGTCGACCGTGCTCGGGTCGCCGTCGTCGGAGAAGACGCGCGTCTCCAACCT
>JAUHYN010000770.1 GCA_030426505.1 bacterium
CGCGCGAGAGCACGGCCTTGCTGTCCTCGCGGATCGTCGCGTCGTTGTAGTCGAAGTAGATCGTCTCCAACGCGCCCGCGAGGTCGAGCATCGCGCCCGCGTCCGTCACCGCATTGGACTCTGCATCCGAGATGTCCTCGTCGTCCTTCGCGACCTGATCACAGCCCGGCTTCGACGCGGCCTGCGCCTGCTCGGCGAGGCTCTTCGCCTGACCGGCCTTCTCCTTCGCCGCTTCGATTTCGCCTTCTTCCGCGAGGCGACGCGCCTCCGCGATGGCGGCCTCGGCGGCCTGGTAGGTCTCCTTCGCGCAGTCGTTCGCCTTGCTGGCCCGCGCGTCGTCGATCGCCTTGTTCGCGGCCTCGAGCTCGAGATCCGCCGTCGCCTTCGGACACGCGTAGAGCGCGACCGTCATCATGAGTACCAAGATCCGCTTCATGACGTTCATCCTCTTACGTCACTTCCTGTACGGCGACCACGCGGGCGTCGTGTATCCACCGCCCTTGGTGATGCGCGTCTGGTTCGAGCCGTCCACCGCCATCACCCAGATCTGCGAGCGACCCTCGCGCGTCGAGGTGAAGACGATGTGATTGCCATCGGGCGAGAAGCCGGGCTCCTCGTTGTTCCCCTGGTCCTGCGTGAGCCGCTTGATCTCCTTGGTCGACGGGTTGACCGTGAAGATGTCGAACACGTTGCGCTCGTCGCGCGCCGTGAACGCGATCAGGTCCCCCTTCGGCGACCAGTCCGGCGTCTGGTTGTACGTGCCGCGGTCGGTAATGCGCTTCACGCCCGAGCCGTCCGCGTTCATCACGAAGATGTGCGGGTCGCCCCAGCGCGAGGAGACGAACGCGATGCGCTTGCCGTCCGGCGACCACGACGGGGACGAGTCGATGCCCCAGTCCGTCGTCAGGCGCTTGAGGCCCGTGCCGTCCGAGCTCATCACGTAGACCTCGCTGTTGCCGTCGCGCGAGAGCGTCAGCGCGACCTTCGAGCCGTCCGGTGACATCGCGCCGCCCGTGTTCAGACCGCGCTCGCCCGACAAGAGCTTCGGCGCGCCGCCCGCGAGCGGGATCCGGTACAGGTTCGGGTTGTGGCGGATGTACGAGGTGAAGAGCAGCTCCGAGCCGTCGCGGCTCCACGACGGGAGCAGGTTGATCGACTTGTTCTTCGTGACCGGCCGCGCCGACGAACCGTCGAGGTCCATCACCCACAGCTCGCGCCCCGTCTTCGTCTTGCGGACCGCCGCGATGCGCGTCTGGAAGATGCCCTTGCTGCCGGTCAGGAACTCGACGACCTCGTCCGAGAACGATCGCGCGAAGTCCTTCGCCTCGTCCGGCTTGCCGCGATACGACTTCTGCAGGAGCTGCCGACCGCTCGCGACGTCGAAGAAACGGAAGTCCACCTTCAGCGCGTTTCCGGCGTCCGTGACGCCCGCCTTGATCAGGCCCTCCGCGCCGACGTTGACCCAGTCCTCGAATTTGATCGACGCCGCCGCGAGGCCCTCACGCGCCGGGTCGGCGAGGTAGCTCTTCGGGTCGAGCACCTTGAAGGTCGCCGCGAACGTGAAGTTCCAGCGGAGCGTGTCGGTGATCGTCTCCGCCGAAGGCGTCGTCGCGCCGCCCGCCATGTTGCGGGCGTCCGGGATCGCGAGCGGGTAGGGCCGAAAGTCCGGGCTGCCGATCTCGATGACCGCGCGGGTGCCCGATCCCTGGGCGGAGGCGACGGCGGGGCTGGCGAGCAGGAAGAGCGTTACGAATGAGAGTCGTCGCACGTGTACCTCGATAGTCGCCGGGGTACGACCGGCGGTGGTCTGGGTCAAGGGGATGCGCCTCGGCACACGGTATGGGACGAGCGCCTGCACGCGGATGTTCAAGGCTTGAACCGCACCCCGACGCCCGTCTCGAGATACGCGTCGGCCAGCTCGCGCGGCGGCGGCGGGAGCTTCGTACGTTTCAACATCGTCTCCACCGACGTCATGAACGTCTGGTTCGAGTGTTCCTTCACGATCTCGTAGCGCGCGATCGTGCCGTTGCGCTCGATGTAGAGGACGAACTCCGCCTCCAGGAAGCGGCGCTGACTCGGCGGGATCGTCGTCGGCAGTGCGTAGCGGGAGCGCAGCGCGCGGGAGATCTCCGCCTGGTACTTGCTCGCCGCGCTGTCGGACCGGGCGGCCGTCCCCATGACGTCGCCGTCCTCCTGGCCCTCGGGCTCCTCGGAGTCGAGCTTCGACAGGGCGTCGTCGAGGCGCGCGTCCGAGCCGTTCAGCATGCGCCGCGCGGCGTCCGACATCTCCGGGCTCTTCTTGGTCTCCCGCTTCTTCGTCGGCTTGCTCTCGGACTTGGTGTCGAGCGCGACGCCCTCGTTCTTCGGCGCGAGCGCGGGCGCGGTCTTGCGCGGGAGGAGCTTCGGATCGCGCGGCTTGCCGAGCCGCACCAGCTCCACGGTGACCGTCTCCACCGGCTTCCGTCGCGGCGTGCGGTTCTGGAACCAGACGACCCCGCCGATCCCGCCGACGTGGATCATGAGCGAGAGGACCGCGAACGCCACGAACCCCTGGTTCGCGGACGAGCGCCGCATCGACGTCGTGGGGACCTTCATCCCCCCGGTCATCTCCATCGGGTTCTTGGCCATCTTACTTCGCGGCGGGGGTGTCCATCGGATCGGTCACCATCCCGAGCTTCTCCACGCCCGAGCGCTTCGCGATCGCCATGATGTCGACGACGAAGCCGTACTCGAGCCTGCGGTCCGCGTGCAGGTACAGCTCGCGCTCCTCCTGCAGCTTCGCGTTCGTCTTGAGCTTCTCTTCGAGCTGCTCGTACGGGATCGGCGTCTCCTCGCTGCTGCCGATGAAGATCTTCTTCTCCTTCGTCAGCGTGAGCACGAGCTTCTTCTCCGTCCCCTCCATGGACTCGGCCTTGGTCTTCGGGAGGTCCACGTCCACGCCCTGCGTGATCAGCGGCGCGGTGACCATGAAGATGATCAACAGCACCAGCATCACGTCGACCAGCGGCGTGACGTTGATCTCCGAGACGGCGCGCCCGCCGCCTCCTCCGCCTGACATGCCCATCGCTTCGGGACGCTATCCCATCCGACTTCGACGCACCACGACCCCGATCGATCTGGACGATTCGCCGTTTTTTCCCCTTCGGGAGGCCCAACACTGGCGCTGGGCGCCTGATTTCACGGATGCTGGATGCCGACCGCCATGCACCCCGTCCTCGACCCCGACAACTACGTCGTCGCGACCCACGCCCTCCCGGCGTTCGTCGCGTCCGTGGCGGTGTGCGTCTTCGGTCTCGTGATCTTCGTCCGGGAGCGCTTCTCGAGCGTCGGGCCGGTCTTCCTGGGCTACGCCGGCGGCCTCGCGGTCTGGTTCTTCGGCGTGGGCATGCTCGGCTCCGTCCAGCACCCGGATCTGCTGCTCTTCTACAACCGGTTCGCGATGACCGGCGCCGCCTTCGTGGCGCCGACGTTCTACCACTTCACCTCGTACGTGGTCGGCGACCTCGGCCGGCAGGCGCTCCTGATCCGCGTGAAGTGGGTCGCGTCCTGCGTGCTGATGTTCCTCGTGTGGTCGAACGACGCGTTCTCCACGATGCCGCACCAGTTCCAGTGGGGCCACTACGTCACCTTCACGTCGTGGTCGGCGTCGATCGCGATCTTCGCCGTCGCCTCCCTCGCCGTATCGCTCGCGCGCGTCGCGTGGGCCTGGCACAAGTCGCCGCCCGGGACGAACCGGCACACGCGCGCGAAGCTGATGACGCTCAGCTTCCTCTTCGCGTTCCTCGGCGCGCTCGACTTCCTCCCCGCCTTCGGCGTGCCGATGCGACCGCTCGCGTTCCTCTGGGTGCTGCCGCTCATGATCGCGAGCGTCTACATCACCTATCGCTACCGCCTCGCCGACGTGAGCACCGACCTCGTCGCGGATCGCGTGATCGACACGATGTCCGAGGCCGTCCTCGTGGTCGACGCCGACCGCATCGTGTGTGTCGCGAACGAAGCGGCGCACCGCCTGTTGGCCTCCGGGGAGGGCACGCTCCTCGGGCGCCGCTTCGACGCCGCGCTCGTTGGTGAGGAGGTCGAGCGTCGCTTCCGCTCGTTGCTCGATCCCGACTCCGCGCCGCGCCGCGAGCTCGATCTCGCAGCGGGTGTATTCCGCATTCTCTATCAGCAGCTCGGCGCAGCTCGCGTCCTCGCGAATACGCTCCAGCAGTCCGAAGGCGCTTTCGCCGTAGCGCCGCCAGAAACGCTCGGACAAGGGTTCGGAGGATGAGGGGGCTGTCAGGCTGTCGAGCTGCATACGCCTGGCCTGCAGCATGAATTCCGCGCGCAGCTCTGCTTCCGGTTCGCCGTACCACTGATTGCCCACATCGGAGAGGGTGAAGCCCAGCGTCTGCAGATGCCCGGCCACCTCCTCACCCACGTTCAGGCAATCGGTGAGCTTGCCGCCGAAAATACTCAGGTGACGCCGCGCGGCATCCACCTCGATCACGTGTTTGCGCGAAAGCTGTACCCAGTCCGCCACGCCGCCCTCGCCGCGTTTCGCCAGCGGCCGCACGCCCACCCGCTCGGCAATCACGTCGGCGCGCG
>JAUHYN010000771.1 GCA_030426505.1 bacterium
CGAGATCTACTGAAGCGAATCGCTCGAAGCGAATCGCTCGAAACGAATCAGCCCTTCACCCGCACGGCCGGGTTCCCGCCCCACACCTCGCGCTCGCCGATCTTCGTGTCGCGTTCGACGACCGCGCCCGGTGCGATACGTCCGCGGTCGCCGACGACCACGCCCTGCGCGACGATCGCGCCCGCGCCCACCGAAGTGTACGAGCCGAGGTCGACCTCCTGACCGAGGCGCGCGCCCGCGCCGACCACCGCCTGCACGCCGACCCGCACGTCCTCGCCGACGATCGCGCCGGACTCGATGCGGGCGTCGTGACCGATCGTTGAGCCGGGGAGCAGGATCGCGTGCGCGCCGATCAGGCAGCCTTCGCCGATCGTCACCGGCCCCACGCGCACACGCCCCGCGCCGTGGAGCGCCGCCTCGACGGTGACGCCGGGCTCGATCTGCGACCCCGCGCCGACCGCGAACAACGCGGGCTCTCGGATATGCACCTGCTCGTGGAGGCTCGCGCCCCACGACACGCGCGCGCCCAGCGCGCGCAGGTAGAGCACGCGCGTGGAGTGGAGGAACCAGAAGGGGAAGCGCAGCGCGGGGTGCATCGCGACCTCCGCGAACGCCGCCGACATCAACCACGCGCCGTACTCCGCGTTCTTCTCGATGCGGTGCGCGCCCCGGCGCGGCGTGGGGACGACGAGCCGCAGCAACGCGATCGCGAGGAGCTCCGCGGTGAAGCCGGCCGCGACGCGCGCGACCACGTCGAGCCCGCGCGGCGAGGTCGGCGGGGGGAAGTACACCGCGGCGGCGACGGCGCCGGCCACGACCACGAAGGCCACGACCCGAAAGAGATCTTGCAGCAGTCGCGCTCGCCAGGACTCGCGTTCGACCGCCATCGCGGCGAAACGCTATGCGTCGTCGAGCTTGGGGGCAATGGCGGCCCGCGCGGAGTCCACCGACGTCGGCCCGAAACGGAGCACACCGAGTTTCACGAGCGCGGGCACGAGGAGCAGATCCGCGACGAGCGCGACGAACAGACACATCGGGAGCAGCGTCCCGATGATGCGGGTGGAGAAGTAGTCGCTCGCCGCGAACGGCGAGAATCCGATGCAGAGGATGACGGTGGTCTGGATGATCGCGCGCCCCGTGAACGAGAAGGTGTCCGCCACCGCCTGGTCCACGTCGTCGGTGCGCGCCGACTCGATCCTCAGGCGCGTGAGGAAGTGGATCGTGTCGTCGACCGCGATCCCGATCGCGAACACGGCGACGAGGATCGTGTCGGAGTCGGCTTGGTCCCAGACCCCGCCCACGTAGCCACCGAGGACGATCAGCGGGAGGAGGTTCGGGATCATCGACAGCAACCCGACCCTCAGCGAGCGCAGGCAGATCACCATCATCAGCGCGGTGGAGAGCACCGCGAACAACAGCCCGCGCCGCTGGCCGTCGAGTGTGAAGGTGATCCAATCGCCGAGCAGATACGTGATGCCCGTCGGCTTCACCACGAAGCCGTCGCCGATCATCGACTCGCCCTGCACCTTCAGCCGATCGCCGAACGCCGCGAGGTGCCTCAGGCCGTCGTCGTCGAGGCGCACGCTCATGCGGAGCCGGCTGCGCTCCTCGTTGATCAATTGCGACAGCCCTTCGCCGCCCGAGATCTCGAACAGCAACAGGTACTGCGCGAGCTGCTCGCGGGTCTCCGGGAGGCCCTTCGATCCGGTGAGCGCCTCGTGCATCAGCCGGATCGTCTCGACGAGCGAGAGCGCGTCGTCGACCTCCGGGAGCGCCTCGACCGTGTCGTGGAGCTCCGCGATCCCGCGGAACGTCTCGGGGTCGAGGAGGCCGCGGCCTTCCGGCGCGAGGACGTAGACGTCGAGGAAGTTCGCGCCCGCGAAGTGCTCGGCGATGTAGCGCTGCGACTGGCGGATCGGGTTGTCGGGATCGAGCCGCTTCGCGAAGCTCGACTCGATCGTGAGCTGCGACGCGCCGTAACCGCACACGACGATCACGACCGCGAAGACCGCGACCGTCGCCTTCGGCCAACCCATCGAGACGCGCTGGCTCAGCGCCAGCGCGGCGTCCAGCCAGCGCCCCGCGAACGACGACTCACCGCGCGTGCCCGCGTCGATCCCGGGGACCCACGTGAGCATCACCGGGACGAGCGTGAGCGCGAGGAGCAACGCGATCCCCACGCCGGCGCCGAGCACCACGCCGAGGTGGCGAATCACCGGGGTGGGTATGAACACGAGCGACGCGAACCCCACGAACGTCGTCACCGAAGTGAACAGGCACGCGACGCCGACCTCGGTGCCGCTCTCGAGCACCGCCTGTCGCTTCTCGACGCCGAACTGACACTTCCGGACGAAGCCCGAGTACAGGTGGATGATGTCGGAGAACGCGATCACCGTGATCATCCCCGGCACCATCGCCATGAGGAGGTTCACTTCGGGGTCGATCGCGACCGCGAGCCCGAACGTCCAGATGATCGAGACGAACGCGACGCCGCCCGTGATGATCACCGGCCACACGCGGAGGAACAGCGCGAACACCACGAGCGCGAGGAGCACCACCGTCATCGGGAACAGCCGCGCCAACGTGAAGCGAGCTTGCTCGGTGGCCTCGGTCGACTCCACGACGATCCCCGCGCGGTGAATCGACGCCGGCTCGATCCCGCCCGCCGCGAAGATCGACATCACCTCCTCGAGCATCTTCGGGATGCGCTCGATCGGCCGGTCCGGATCGGGCGATAGCTCGACGAGCATCGCGGTGGCCTTCGACTTCTTCGAGATCACCCACCCCGCGGTGATCGGGTCGGCGCGGAGCTCGTCGACCAACGCGTCCGGCGCGACGTGCTGCGTGCGGTCGAGGTAGCGCTCGATGATCAGCTCGTCGTCCTCGGCCGTCACGCGGCTCGCGGACGCGAGGCTGTCCACGCGCTTGATGAAGTCGAGCGCGCGCAGCTCGTCCACGATCCCTTCGAGGCGCTCCGCGCCCGCGGGCGTGAACACGTCCGGGTCCTCGAAGGCGAAGACCATGACGTCGTTGCCGGCGAACTCGTCCGCGAGCTCGCGGTACGCGACGTACTTCGGGCTGTCGCCGAAGAAGAGCTTGATGACGGACGACGCGAAGATCGCGTTCGAGAGGCTGTACGTCGCGACGCCGGTGATCGCGACGGTCAGCAGCACGACCCAGAGCCGATGCGCGAGGACCCACTCGAGGTACGCACCGAGGTAGTTCACGGCGAAGCCGTCCTCGGAACGCGTCGCGGGCGACCGGCTCGAGCTTCATCTTGCACCGCGGGCAGGTGTCACCGTGGCCCCCTCGCTCTTCGGGGTGCATCGGGCACATCCACGTGCTGCCGTTGATGAGGTCGAGGTCTTCCTTCGCGCGGGCTTCGACCTCCTCGTCGACGCCCATCGCCAGCGCCTTCTCGAGGAGCGGCTTCGCCTTCGCGTAGTGACCGCCGAGGAAGTACGCGTAGCCGGCGTTGTACACGTACATCGCGACGCCGTCGTCGAGCGCGACCGCGGCCGCGAACGCCTCCGCGGCTTCGTCGTAGTCGTACGCGCGGAAGTGCGCGAAGCCGAGGCTCGCGTGCGCGAAGGCGTCGTTCGGCGCGAGCTCCACGGCGCGAGTGAGGTGTTCCTTCGCGGCGTCGAGCTCCTTCGCGTACGCGTACTCGCGGCCGAGGAGCGTGAGGCAGTGGACGTCTTCGGTGTGCGTCGCGAGCCGCTCGCGGAGCGCGGTGGTCGAGGTCTTGGTGTCGTCGGTCGCCGCGATGACGTCGGCGTAGCAACCGGCCCCGACGTGTCCCTGCGCCGCCGCCGCCTGGTACGCGCCGAGCGCGCCGCTGCGATCGCCGCCGCGGTGGAGCTTCTGCGCGTCGAGGAACGCCTGCGCGCCGCCGTCGCCGCGGTAGAGCTGGTAGAGCAGCAGGTAGACGACCGGCCCGGTGATCGCGACGTAGAGCCACACCCAGTACGTGAACCGCGCGATCTTCTTGTGCTTGGCGAACTGGTCTTTGTACGCGCGCCAGACCGTCACGATGATGAACGGCAGGTTCACCACGGCGAGGACGGTGTGGGTCAGCAGAATCGTGAAGTAGACGGTGCGGATCGGGCCCTGGCCTTGGAACTTCGTGGACCCGTGGTTGTAGTGGTACGTCAGGTAGCTCGCGAGGAAGAGCGCCGACAGGCCCAGCGCGGCGACCATGACGTTCTTGTGTGCGTCGCGGCGGCCCTGCTTGATGAGGACGAGGCCCGCGATCAAGAGGATCGCGACGACCGTGTTGATGCCAGCGTTGAGGTGCGGGAGATCGGCGACCGTCACGAACGGTCACCTAGTACCTGTAACCCGCGTTGCCTAGACCATAACGGTCCTCGCTTCGCGACGACCTTGGCACAGGCTTCGGACCGACCCCTTCGCGCTCGGCCTCAGCCTAGACCATAACGGTCCTCGCTTCGCGACGACCTTGGCACAGGCTTCGGACCGACCCCTTCGCGCTCGGCCTCAGCCTAGACCATAACGGTCCTCGCTTCGCGACGACCTTGGCACAGGCTTCGGACCGACCCCTTCGCGCTCGGCCTCAGCCTAG
>JAUHYN010000772.1 GCA_030426505.1 bacterium
CATGTCTTCCTCACCCGAACTCACCCTCTCCAGCGCGCTCTTCGCGTTGGCCCTCTTCGTCATCCTCATCCTCACGCTCTTCTGCGTGACCGACTGGCTCGCGCGCGAGGTGCTGGAGCTGAAGTCCAAGCGCCCCCTGCGCTCCGCGGCCATCCCCGCGCAAGCCCACGTCTGAAACGGCGAAAACACCGAGCGGCACACCCACCCAACGGCGCCCACGAGGCGTCGCCGAACCGCGGGCCCGCGCCCCCGGCTCGCCTGTCCCCGCACCGACGCCCCGCCGCATCGAGGATCCTCTACCACCTCCCTCGCGTCACGGGCGAAGGCACCGACGCGCGCCCGCTCGGGACGCGCGCTCCGCGCGCACGAACCGGCGCGATCAACGGATTCGAGGAGGGAGGGACCGCGTCGCGACCGACGCGGACGAGGCTACTTGTTCTTGCCCTCTTGCTTCGCCCCGAGCTTCGCCGCCGCCACCGCGTTCCTCAGGCGCCGCCGCACGAGCGGCCGGCCGAGGATCGTCATCACGTCGAACAGCGGCGGCGACGCCTTGCGGCCCGTCACCGCGATGCGCAGCGGCATGAAGAAGTCGCGGGTCTTCCACTCCTCCTTCTCCACGAACTCGCGCGTCACCTCTTCGAGGGCCGCCGGCGAATAGTCGTCCTGCCGATCCAACAGATCCGCGTAGCGCTCGAACGTCTGCGCGAGCGCCTTGAACGTCTGCTTCTTCGGCTTGATGTCGTCCGGCTGGATCTCGACGTCGCCCGAGAAGAAGTACTCGGTGAGCCCGATGAAGTCCTCGCCCTTGTCCATGCGCTCGCGCACCAACGGCACCAGCGCGCGCAACCGCGCCTCGTCGAAGACGTACGACAGCAAGTGATCGCCGAACGCCTGCTCGTCGAGCACCTCGCGGTAGTACTTGCCGTTCACCCAGCTCATCTTCTCGATGTCGAACTTCGGCCCGCCGAGCGAGATGCGCTCGAACGTGAAGTTCTCGACGAAGTCGTCGAACGAGAAGATCTCCCGCTCGTCCGGCATCGACCACCCCATCCGCGACAAGTAGTTCACCACCGCCTGCGGCAGGAACCCGCGCGACTTGTAGTCCATCAGCGAGACCGGGTTCTTGCGCTTGCTGATCTTCGAGCCGTTCTCGTTCCGCAGCAGCGGCATGTGGATGAACTTCGGCTTCTCCCAACCGAACATCTCGTACAGCACCACGTGCTTCGGCGTGCTCGAGATCCACTCCTCCGCGCGGATCACGTGCGTGATCCCCATGAGGTGATCGTCGACGACGTTCGCGAGGTGGTACGTCGGGAACCCGTCGCTCTTCAGCAGGATCTGATCGTCGACCTGCTCGTTCTCGATCGACACGTCACCGCGCAGCTCGTCGCGGAACACCGTCGTCCCGTCCGTCGGCATCTTCATGCGGATGACGAACGGCCGCCCCTCGGCGATGAACGCGTCGATCTGCGCCTGCGACAGATCGCGGTGGCGCCCGTCGTAGCGCGGCGTCTCCTTGCGCTCGATCTGCTCCGCCCGCAGCGCGTCGAGCTCCTCCTTCGTCGCAAAGCAGCGGTACGCGTGCCCCGACTCGAGGAGCTTCATCGCGTGCTCGCGGTGGATCTGTTGCCGCTCGCTCTGACGGTACGGCCCGTGCGGCCCCCCGACGTCCGGGCCCTCGTCCCAGTCGAGCCCGAGCCACTTCAGCGACGCCATGATCTGCGCCTCCCACTCGGGCTTGCTCCGCTCCTGATCCGTGTCCTCGATCCGCAGCACGAACTTGCCGCCGTGCTTTCGAGCAAACGCCAGGTTGAAGAGCGCGATGTACGCGGTGCCGACGTGCGGCTCCCCCGTCGGGCTCGGTCCGATTCTCACGCGAACGGGTCGGTCACTCACGGCCGCGCGCGTAGCACGTGAGCACACACCCGACCAAGTCCGCGCATACGCGCTCGTCCGAGTGACAGTTCCGTGAACATTCGGCAGCCTGTCCCCCCGAATGGCCACCTCCGCACGCTCCTGGCCGACGCACCTCGGGCTCGCCCTCCTGGTCGTCGTCGGCCTCGGCCGCACCGCCTGCGTCTTCGAAGAGGACGCCCCCGCCGAGCGCCTCACCCTCGACGTCCCGCTGAAGGCCGGCGAGGTCCGCGCCGGCGAGATCACCGAGCCGAGCGAGCTGCTCCCGGGGCTCACCTCGCGCGGTCGCGTCGGCGACTTCAAGCTCTACAACAGCCGCGTTGGGATCGTCGTCGCGGCCGCCGGCGCCTCCCGCGGCTACCACCCCTACGGCGGCGTGATCCTCGACGCCGATCGCATGACCCCCACCGGCCCCGCCGGCCACTCCGCGTTCGGCGAGGTCATCGCCGCGCTCGACCTCGTCGTCCTCCGCGCCGACGAAGTGAAGCTCGTCAACGACGGCCGCGACGGGCGGGCTGCGATCGTCCGCGTCACCGGCGGCTCCGACGTCATGCCGCTGTTCGACGCGCTCCTCTCCGCGCTCTTCACGCCGCGCTCGTACGACCTCGAGTGGACGCTCGACTACGTCCTCGAGCCCGACGCCGACCACGTCCGCCTCGACTACCGCGTGAAGAACCTCGAGCGCGAGACCGCCGACTTCGGCCTGCGCATCTCCGCGTTCATGTTCGGCGACGGCGCCGATCCGTTCGTCGAGGGCCACGGCTTCGACGTCCCGGGCGGCGGCGCGACGGCCCCGTACTACGGCGCGATCGGCGACGACGTCAGCTATCTGTATGGCGCCGCCGACTCGAACCTGAACCTCCTCGTCACCGAGGCGGGCGTCGTCGTTACGGGCCACGGCGACGGCTTCGACGTCATCGCGCGCGACACCTTCGCGTACAGCCACCTGCTCGTGATCGGCGACGGCGACCTGTCGCGCACGCAAGAGCTCTGGCGCGCGGCGGTCGGCTCCGAGGCGTCGGATCTCGTGACCGGCGAAGTCGTCGACGCCGCGGGTCGCTCCGTCGTCGGCGCGCGCGTCCACGCGGCGTTCGACGATCGCGGCGACACCGACTACGCGAGCTACACCGTCACCGACGACGACGGCGCCTTCGCGCTCCGCCTCGCGCCCGGCGCGTACCGCGTCGTCGCGTCCACGGACGCGGGCCTCGTCTCCGCCACCGAGCTCATGACGACCGGCGGCCCGCAGGCGCTGCGGCTCGAGGTCGCGGTGCCCGGGCGCGTCCGCTACTCGGCGAAGGACGACGCGGGCGCGCAGCTCCCCGTGCGCGTCAGCGTGCGCCGCGACTCGGATCCGATCGAGCGCCTCCCCGCGCGCTACGGCGTCGCGCGCGGCAACCGGGACCTGTTCGCGATCGAGTTCGGCCACGCGGGCGTAGGCGAGATCGAGCTCCCCGCCGGGGACTACACACTCACGTTCTCGCGCGGCAACGAGTACGAGATCGAGGAGCGCGCGGTGACGGTGACTCCGGACGAGTCCACGTCCGTCGAAATCACGCTCGCGCGCTCCGTGGCGACGCCCGGCTGGATGTCCACGGACACCCACGTCCACGCGCAGCTGTCGCCGGACAGCCCGGACCTCTACCCGTTCAAGGTGCGCACGATGGTCGTCGAGGGGCTCGAGCTCCCGGTGAGCACCGAGCACGAGGCCATCGGCGACTTCAACCCCGCGATCCGCGAGCTCGGGCTCGAGCGGTGGATGAAGGGCGTCATCGGCTCGGAGGTCACCACCGTCACGTACGGTCACTTCAACGCGTACCCGATGCAGCAGGACTTCGGCCGCCCCGGGAACGGGCGCGTGGACTGGTACGGCCAGAAGCCCGCGGAGACGTTCGCGCGCATCCGCGCCAACCCCGGCGGCCCGTTCATCCAGGTGAACCACCCGCGCAGCCCGTCGATCGGCGGCTACTTCTCCGCGATGGGCTTCGACTCCGCCGCGTACACGGTCGAGCGCGAGGACCAGTGGTCGCTCGACTTCGACGGCATCGAGGTCCTCAACGGCTGCGGCAACGGGACGATCGAGCAGCAGCCGATCCGCGACTGGTTCCAGTTCCTGAACCGCGGCGTGCGCAAGGTCGGCACCGCCTCGACGGACAACCACAAGGCCGCGGGCGGCGACATGGGCTACCCGCGGACGTACGTGCGGATGCCGACGGACGCGCCCGAGGAGGCCAAGATCGAGGACTTCGCCGCGGCGTTCTTCGCGGGGCGCCTCACGCTGTCGTGCGGCCCGTTCGTCACGGTGCGGGCGGGCGAGGCGGAGATCGGCGACGTCGTCACCGCGACCGACTTCGTCGACGTGGAGATCCACGTCGCGGCGCCCACGTGGATGGACGTGGACGTCGTCGAGATCATCGTGGGCGGCGCGATCGTGGACACGCGCACGGTCGACGGGGGCGAGGGGACGGTACGCTTCGAGGACGAGGTCCGCGTCCCGGTCCCGGCGGGTCAGGACACCTGGATCGCGGTCGCGGTCCGCGGCGATCGCCGGCACGGGAGCTTCGCGTCGAACCGCCCGTCGTTCGCGCTCACGAACGCGCTGTTCGTGGACGGCGACGGCGACGGGGCCTGGTGAGGCCCAGACCTCCGACCTCTGCTACTCTCGCC
>JAUHYN010000773.1 GCA_030426505.1 bacterium
CGTCACGAGCAGCTGCTCGATCGTGCCGAGCTCGCGCTCGCGCGCGATGCTCATCGCGGTGATCACGGTGGTCACGATCAACAACACCATCGCCGCCACGCCCGGCACCATGTACACCGGGCTCGCGAGCGAAGGGTTGTAGAGGACGCGCGGGTCCACACGGATCGCGGCGATCCGCGGCGACGCGCCCTGCGCCGCCACCGCCCGCGCGAGCTGACTGCGCATCACTTCCACGCCCCTCAGCTGCGCGAGCTGCGTAACGTGCGCGATCGCGGCCTGCGCACGGATCGGATCCGTCCCGTCCACCAGCGCCTGCACTTCCACACCGCGCCCATGCACCAGCGCCTCCTCGAACCCACGCGGCAAAACGACGACGACACTCGCCGTGCCTTGCTCGAGCGGTTGCTCCGGGCCCTCCGCGGGCGGCGCCTCCACCAACGTGCCGTCGGCGAAGAGCGCACCGATGAAGTCGCGGCTCGCCTTCGAGTGATCATGGTCGACGATCGCCGCGGGGACGCGATCCACGTCGAGGTCCACCGCGAAGCCGAGCAAGGTGAGTTGCAGGACGGGAGCGATGAACAACACACCGAACATCCGCTTGTCGCGGAACGTCTGGCGGAGCTCCTTCTTCACGACGCTCATCAGTTCGTATCGCATCAGTCCAACCGCCTCTCGAACTTCATCGTGGTCACGCCGACGATCACCGCGCCGATCGCGACCAGGCTCAACAACGACGGCCACACCTGCTCGAAGCCGCGCCCCTGCAACAGGACCGCGCGCATCGTGACGATCAGGTAGCGCGCCGGGACGACCCGCGCGATCATCTGGAGGAGCGGCGGCATGTTCTCGATCGGGAACAGGAAGCCGCTGAGGATCAGCGACGGGAGGATCGCGCTCACCGCGCCGATCTGTGTCGCGACCTGCTGGCTCTTCGTCACCATACTGATGAAGAGGCCTTGCCCCAGCACGCACACCAGGAAGAGCGTCACCGCGACCACCAACACCACGAAGTTGCCGCGCACCGGGACGTCGAACAGCCACGCGCCGAGCGTCAGCACGAGCACGAACTGGAGGAGCCCGAGCGCCACGTACGGGAGCATCTTCCCGAGCACGACGCTCAGGCGATCCACCGGCGTCGCGAACAGCTGCTCCATCGAGCCGCGCTCCCACTCGCGCGCGACGGTGAGCGCGGAGAGCAGGACGGCGAGCACCGCGAGGATCACGGCGACGAGCCCCGGCACGACGAACTGCGCCGACTCCATGCGCGGGTTGAACCACGTCCGCACGCGCGCCTGGACGGGCGGCTCGATGCCGCCGATGGCGTCGGCCATGCGGTCCTCGGTCTCGGCCTGCCCGATCGCGGCCGCGTACGCGAGCGCGATGCGTGCGGTCGCGCCGTCTGCGCCGTCCATCATGAGTTGGAGTCGCGTCTCCTCGCCGCGCAGGAGCGACTTCGCGAAGCCGCGCGGGATCACGAGCGCCGCCTTGACCTCGTCTCGGCGCAGGAGCGGTTCGACCTCGGCCTCCGTCTCGAGCGCGACAACGATGTCGAAGGCGTCCGACTCGTCGAGGCGCTGGATGAACCCCCGCGACTCGGCGGAGTGGTCGCGATCGACCACCGCGATCTCCACGTCCTCGACGTCGAAGCTGACCGCGTACCCGAACAGCAACACGAGCACGAGCGGGAGCCCCAACGCGAGGTACACCACCTGCGGATCGCGCAGCATGTGGAGCGTCTCTTTCTCCGACAGCGCCGCGAGGCGGATGAGGAAACGTCTCACCGGCCCGCCACCGCCAAGAAGACGTCTTCGAGCGTGGGCGCCACGCTCTTGTAGGCCGAGGCGCCGCCGACATCGGCGAGGCGCTCGGGCGTGGTCGCGTTCGGGTCGTAGCGCACGTGGACGCCGGCCCCGAACGGCTGCGCCTCGAGGACGCCTTCGGCGCGCGCCCACGCGGGGAGCGACTTGCGGACGTTCGGGCCGTCGAAGCGCACGAGCGCGCCGGGGACGTGCGTCGCCTTGAGCCCCGCGGGGGTGTCGAGCGCGACGAGCTCACCGTCCACCATCAACCCGATGCGATCGCAGTACTCGGCTTCGTCCATGTAGTGGGTCGTCACGAAGATCGTCGTCCCGGTCGCCGAGAGATCGCGGATCAATCGCCAGAAGCGCCGCCGCGACTCCGGGTCCACGCCCGCCGTCGGCTCGTCGAGGAAGAGGATCTTCGGCTCGTGCAGGAGCGCGGACGCGAGCGCGACCCGCTGCCGCGTCCCGCCCGGGAGCGCGCCGGTCTTCGTCTCCGCTTCGTCCGCGAGCCCGACGCGCTCGAGGCACACCTCGATGCGCTCGGCGAGGCGCCGCGGCGGCACGCCGTACGCGCCGCCGAAGAACTCGAGGTTCTCGCGCACGCGCAGGTCCATGTAGAGCGAGAAGCGCTGGGACATGTACCCGATGCTCCGCTTCACCGACTCCGGATCCGCGACGACGTCCACGCCCGCGACGCGCGCCACGCCGGACGTCGGCATCAACAGCCCGCAGAGCATTCGGATGGTCGTCGACTTCCCGGCGCCGTTCGCGCCGAGGTAGCCGAAGATCTCCTGGCGCTTCACCTCGAACGACACGCGGTCGACCGCGGTGAAGTCGCCGAACGTACGGCTCAGCTCCTGGACTTCGATGGCGTTCACGCGGCCTCCCGTACGACGGACAGGAAGAGGTCCTCGAACGTGACGTCGTCGCCGTGTCCCTCTCGGAAGTCGGCGAGGAGCGCGGTCGGGTCGCCTTCGACGTGGAGGCGCCCGTCGTGGATCAAGCCCACGCGGTGGCAGCGCTCGGCTTCGTCCATGTAGGCCGTGGAGACGATGACGGCCATCCCCTCCTCCACGAGCTCGAACAGCAGCGCCCAGAGCTCGCGCCGGCTGACCGGGTCCACGCCGTTCGTCGGCTCGTCGAGGATCAACACCTGCGGCCGCGACAACAGCGAGCACGCGAGCGCCAGCTTCTTGTACATGCCGCCGGAGAGCGCGTCGGCGCGCCGATCGGTGAAGCGCCCGAGCCGCGTGATCTCGAGGAGCCGCTCGCGCCGCTCGCGATACGTCGCGCGATCGAGGCAGAACATCTTCGAGAAGAAGGAGAGGTTCTCCTCGACCGAGAGGTCTCCGTAGAGGCTGTACTGCTGCGGCATGTACCCGATCGACGACCGGACGACTTCGTCCGTCGACATCGGATCCCGGCCCAGCACGTAGGCGGCGCCAGCGTCGGGTTTCATGACGCCCGCGAGGATCCGGAGCGAAGTGGTCTTCCCCGCACCGTCGGGGCCGACGAGCCCGTACAGCTCGCCGGCGGCGACCTCGAACGACAAGCCGTCGAGCGCCCGCACTTCCCCGAACGAACGCTCGAGCGCATCCGCGACGACCGCGCTCACGACCCACCTCCCACGTGGACCTCGACCGGCATCCCCGGCCGCAGGCGTCGCTCCGGGTTCGTGAACCGCGCGCGCACCGCGTACACGAGGCGGTCGCGATCCTCGCGCGTCTGCACGTTGCGCGGCGTGAACTCCGCCTCCGACGCGACCGATGCGATCGTCCCCGCGAAGCGTTCGGACGGATAGGCGTCGGCCACGACCGTGACTTCGCGACCGGCCTCCACCGCCGCGAGGTCGCCGCTGAACAGCGCAGGCAACAGCTGGGCCATGGCCCCGCGGTGCGCGTCGCTGCGCGCGGCGTGCCCCGTAGCGGCTCCCGCACCCGACGCCAGCGCGCGGCGTGCCCGATGGAGCGCGGCGCGCACGCCGCCCTCCGTCGCGTCGAGCGCAACCGCCGTCTCCTTCGCGCTCAACTCGAACACCTCGCGCAGCAGCAACACCGCCCGCTGCAGCGGTGTCAGCGCCTCGAGCGCGACGAGGTAGGCGAAGCTCGCGGACTCACGCACCAGAAGCCGGTCGTCCGACGCCGGCGTGGCGTCCGCGAGCGCCACCGGCTCCGGCAACCATGGGCCGCTGTACGTCCGCTTGCGGCTACGCAGCCTGTCTCGGGCCACGTTCATCGTCACCCGCGTCAGCCACGGCGCGACGTCGCGCGACGCGTCCGGTGGCCGCTCGCGGAGGCGCACCCACGCGTCCTGCACCACGTCGTCGGCGTCAGCGCGGCTTCCCGTCATCCGGTAGGCCAGCCCCCACAGCATCGGCCGTTGCGCCTCGAACGCCGCGTCCAAGCGGCTCTGTGTCGCCTCGCTCAAGCCGCCTCCAGCGCGGTCGTGCCCTCGGGCACCCGGAACCGCAGCACGTTGCCGGGCGCCGGCCCGAGCCGTCGATCGAACGGTGCCGTACACGACGTGGCCCTGCTCGGCCAGGTGGAGCGCGGTGGCTCGCCCGATTCCGGAGTTGGCGCCGGTGACGACGGAGACAGGAGCAGCGGTCATCCCGCCATCGTGGCAGACCCGGTCGGGGTCAGCCGATGTCGTGGCGGATGGCGTCGAGCCAGGCGTCGGCGCGTTGCCAGCGCTCGCCTGAGCTGGCACGCACCTCATGGCCGTCGCCGTCGGCGCGCGGCCACGACCCGAAGAACTTCACCGTTCCTTGTTTGGCGT
>JAUHYN010000774.1 GCA_030426505.1 bacterium
GCAGATCCCACTCGTCGCCGGTGCGCTCTTCGAGCTCCTCCTCGAGCTTGCCGAGGTCCTGCTCCCAGACCTCCTGAAGCGTCGCGACGTCCGCGTCGCCTTCGATGATGCGCGTCGCGAGCTCGTCGATGTCGCCCGGATCCAAGCCGTCGCTGTTGTACGGCGCGTTGCCGTGCCCGCCCGCGACGTTGAGGTTCAGCACCGTCACCGGCTCCCCGGGCGCGCCCCTGAAGTACTCGTCCGCGACGTCGCTCGGCGCGTGCTCACGCACGGCGCGCTCCATGCGACCGCGGTTGTCGAAGGACACGGCGACCTGCTTCAGCTGATCGGGGGTGAGCTTGGTGGCGAGGTCGTCGAACAGCGCTTGCTGTTGGTTGCCGGTGAGGCCGTTGTCCGTCCAGAACGTGGAGCGCTGCGCCTCGCTGCCCCACTTGTCGATCTCCTCCGGGGTCAGTTGATCGAACGCGTCCTGCGCCTGCTCGGGCGTGAGGTCGCGCCACACGGCGCTGATGTTCTCGAGGTCGTCCTGGTCGACGTCCTCTGCGAACTCCTCGCGGATCGTCGCGACGGCGGCGTCCGCGGGATCTTCTTCCTCGGCGGCCGCCGCGGTGAAGTCGGTCTGCAGCCGGTACGCGAGGAAGTTGAACGTCGTGTCGTTCGCGAGGCGGTCGCGCGAGTCGCGCACGGTGGCGGCCGAGGGCGTCGGGGTGACGGTCGTCGCGGCGGGCGCAGCCGTCGTCGTCGTCGGCGGCGGCGGCGAAGGCGGCGTGGCTTCCTCCTGCTTCAGCCGGAGGCGCGCGAGGCGGAGGCGGTCTTCCGAGGTGCGGGTGCGCGCGCGGACGGTCATCGTGCCGTCCATCTTCGGGGCGCGGGCCGCTCGGTTCGATTACCGGGCGATTGCAGGAGTATTCAGGCGCCGACCTCACGCCACCACGGGTCGAAGCGCTCCACGTGGGCGGGCTCGAAGACCTGTCCGAGGCGCGGGGTGAGCACGCGGGCGCCGCGCTCGTCGGCGAGGCGCGCGATGGTCGAGCCCGGGTCGTCCCAGGCGTGCATCGCGAGATTGAACGTCCCCCAGTGGACGGGGAGCAGTGTCCCGCCGCCGAGCATGTCGAACGCTTCCAGGGCGTTCGCGGGGCCGAGGTGGATGTCCGCCCAGCTCTCGTGGAACGCGCCGATCTCCAGCATCACGAGATCGAACGGGCCGTGTTCCCGCCCGATGTCGCGGAAGAGATCCGTGAGCCCGGTGTCGCCGGAGAAGAAGACCTTGTGGTGGTCCGTTCGGATCACCCACGACGACCACAGCGTGCGGTTGCGATCGTTCGCGCTCCGCCCCGAGAAGTGCTGGCTCGGCGTGGCCGTGACGCGCATGCCGCGCAGGTCGACGTGCTCGCCCCAGTCGAGCTCGTGGATGCGCTCGGGCGCGACGCCCATCGCTTCGAGGCGCGCGCCCACGCCGAGCGAGGTGACGATCGGCATCGTCTTCCCGGCGAGCCGCTCCATCGTCTCGCGGCAGAGGTGGTCGTAGTGATCGTGCGAGAGCACGACGGCGTCGAGCTCCGGTAGCTCGTCGAGCTCCGCGGGCACGGGGTGGAAGCGTTTCGGCCCCGCGAATGACAGCGGCGACGCGCGCGGACCGAACACCGGATCCGTGAGCACGCGGTAGCCGTCGAGCTCGAGCAACACGGTCGAGTGTCCGAGCCAGGTGACGCGCAAGCCCGATTGCACTGGCGCGCGCCACACCTCGTGCGGGCGCACGAGCGGCAACGGGCCCGGCGGCATCCGCTGGTTCTTCGAGAAGAAGTACTCGCCGAGGATCGGGAGCGGGTTGCCCTTCAGCCCGGGGCCGGCGCGGTTCGCGTTGACGAAGGCGTGCCCGTCGAACTGATCGGACGCGCGGATGCGCTCGAGGCGCAGCCCCGAGAACGCGGTCTCCTTGCAGCGCATGTGCGCAATCTTAGTCCCTCGCGCGACTCACGCCAGCTGTTGAAAGAACGCCTCCACGCGCGCCTCCCCCGCGTAGCCGATCTGTTGGGCGACGACGGACTCGCCGACCACGCCGAGCAGGGTCGGCACCGAGGTGACGTGGTAGCGCGCGGCGGCGTCGGGGTCTGCCCAGGTGTCGATGTGGACGACCTCCACGCCGTCGCCGTACTGCGCGGACAAGCGCTCGAGCACGGGTTTCATCGCGCGGCACGGCGCGCAGCCGGGGGACGAAAAGGCGAGGATGCGGGGGGTGACAGGGTTCTTCATCGAACGAGAAGATGCGTCACACCCCGGCGGTGTGACGCATCGGATTCGATGAGGACATGAGCGAAGCGCTTTGTGACCCGGACGCGATCGCGGACCTGGCGCGCCGCGGCGAAGCGGAGGCGCTCGACCGCATCGCGCACTGCTACCTCGAACACCTGCGGGGCGTGGGCCGGTGCGCGTGTGCGGATCCGGCGAGCGCCGAGGACGCCGTGCAGGACGCCTTCGTCGCCGCGCGCACCCACCTCGCCGACTACCGCGGCGAGGGCACGATCGAAGCCTGGCTCTCGCGGATGGTCGTGAACGCGTGCCGGATGAAGCGCCGCGGCCGGAAGAACGACCCGGCCTGGAACCGCCCGCTCGAAGACGCGCCCGAACCGGCCGTGGACGACGCGCACCACTGCGTCGCGCGCGGTGAGCTCGTCGAACACCTCGGCCGCGCGATCGCCACGCTCTCGGAGCGCGATCGCTGGTTGTTCCTGATGACCGAGCGCGAGGGCCGCGCCGCGCCCGCGCTCGCCGAAGAGCTCGGAGTGACCCCCGCCGCGGTCCGGCAACGGTTGGTGCGCATTCGTCGCGCGCTGCGCGCCGAGCTCGAGCCGGTGTGGCGCGAGTGGAGCCCCGGCGTGGTACGAAGCGGTCCATGACGACCAACCGCCTCGTCCGCCTCGCCGCTCGCCCCGTCGGCCTCGTCGGCCGCGAAGACTTCGACATCGTCGACGAACCCGCCGCGGAGCCGAGCGACGGTGAGTTCCGCGTTTGCGTCGAAGTGATCTCCCTCGACCCCGCGATGCGCGGGTGGATGAACGAAGGCCGCTCCTACGTCCCGCCCGTCGAGCTCGGCGCGGTGATGCGTGCGTACGGCGCCGGTAAGGTCGAGGCCTCGAAGCACCCCGACTTCCCGGTGGGCGCCGCGGTCGCGGGGTTGTTCGGCGTGCAGCGGTACGCGATCTCGGACGGCAAGAACGTCGCGCGCCTCGACGTCGACGCCGCGCCGCTCGAGCGTTGGGTCGGCGGCCTCGGGATGCCCGGGCAGACCGCGTACTTCGGGCTCCTCGACCTCGGCCGCCCGAAGCCCGGCGAGACGGTGGTCGTGTCGGCGGCTTCCGGCGCGGTCGGTCAGATCGTCGGGCAGATCGCCAAGCTCCAGGGAGCGCGCGCCGTCGGCATCGCGGGCGGGCCCGACAAGTGCCGCTTCCTCACCGAGGAACTCGGGTTCGACGTCGCCGTCGACTACAAGCGCGACGACTTCGCGGATCGCCTGCGCGACGCGACGCCGGATCGCATCGACGTGTACTTCGAGAACGTCGGCGGCCCGGTGGGCGACGCGTGCTTCAAGCGCATGAACCTCTTCGGGCGCGTGCCGCTCTGCGGGCTCATCCATCACTACAACGCGACGGAAGATCTCGGCGGGCTCTCCGGCGCAGCGCTGCGCTCCGTGCTCGTGAACCGCCTCGAGGTGCGCGGCTTCATCGTCTTCGACTTCGCCGCGCGCGCGAGCGAAGCGACGGCGAAGCTCGCCGAGTGGCACCGCGACGGGAAGCTCCGCATGCGCGAGGACGTCCGCGACGACGGCATCGACGCGTTCCCCGAAGTCCTCAACGAGCTCTTCAGCGGCGGCAACTTCGGCAAGCTGGTGTTGCGCCTCGGCTGACGCTCGGGGTCAAGGGACCGCGCTCTCGACCAGGCGTACGACGTCGACGAAGCGCACGCCGTCGAGGAGCTTGCGCACGTCGAACGGCGGGACGCGGACGAGGACGCCCGTCTCGAACTTCGCGACCATCCCGTCGTGCAGCGAGAGGTCCGTTTGGCCGCCGAGCTCGATCGCCCAGTCCTCACCGGTGTCGAAGTGGACGCGCTCGACGTCGACGTCGGCGGGGTACAACGGGTCGCCCTGCACGACGAGCGCGGAGCCCATGCACTGGGACTCGCAGGGGCGTGTGACGCGGCGAATCAGGTGCGCCCTGAAGTCGAAGACGCGCAGATCGCGACTGCCCTCGACGAAGAGCGCCGGGCCCTCGCCCTCTTCGTACGCGTAGCGCTCGACGACCGCACCATCCGAACGATTGAAGAAGACGCCGCCGTAGTCGGCTTGGGTCACGAGGAGATCCTCGATCGTGACGGGGGCGTCGGCGACGTTCACCGCCGGCCCGGACGGCGTGTCGATCGCGATGCGCGCGACATGCACCGTCGACGCGTACAGCGCGAGCGTCGCACCGCGGACGCCGGGCGTGACGACGTCGACGTCGATGTCCTCGAGCGTGAGTTCGCTCTCGTTCGTGAAGAAGGTCCACGGTCCGATGGCGCTTACGCCGTGCGC